>DATIOS010000254.1:0-8161 GCA_035472915.1 Thermoanaerobaculia bacterium | reverse complement strand
CAGCACGCCATAGTTCTTCAGGAGGTAGTCGACGGTGTACAGCGCCGTCTCGCCGCCCTGAACCTCGTTGGCGTGGATGTTGCCGTCGATGTACATCGCCGGCTTTGAAAGCTCCAGTCCCGTGGCCGGGTTGTTGATGGTGATCATCCAAAGGTCACGCCCCTGGATGCTCTTGCCAAGGCTTTCGAGCTTCGTCCACTTGGGATAGGCCGCGGCGTAACCCTTGAGCAGATCGGTGATCTCCTCGTAGGTGTGGAGACGGTTGAAGGTGGCCGGGGGCGGCGAGCCCACCGGCTGGATGGGTGAGGCCGAGGCCGGCGCAACGGTTGTCATGACCGCGATGACGGCGATGAGCGCTAGGGTGGGGAAGGGAAGGATTGCGATACGCGATTTCATGTTCAAGCTCCCTTCCCAACAGTGGTGGACTTCTGGTCGCGGCCGGCGTTGTCGGTCGTCAGATCGACGACGATCTTGGTGCCCGGCTTGGCTTTGACGAGCCATTCCCCGGCCAGGGTGCCGGAGGTGCCTTCGAGGCGGTCGGAGGTGGCGGCTGGATAGCCGGTCACCAGCTCGACGCCCTTCCCGGTTTCGAGCACGAGGCGAACGGGAATGTGAGCACGGGCGCGGGCCGCCTGTTTGGTGTGGCTGGGAAGAAAGCCGCGATTGCCCGCCACCGCCTTGACGCGCCAGACGCCGGCGCCGAGATCCGTGGCTTCGAGGGAGAGGATCTCGACGTGGGCGAGCTTGCCTGCGAGGTCGAGCACCGTCTCGGTGTGAGCGCCAAGTGCGGGCTTGAGGATCGACAGCGGCGGGTTGAGCTCGACGAACGGATCGAGCCCGCCCACCTCAGCCTTGGTACCGTCGGGCAGGGTGACCGGAGTCCACGGAGTGAAGGCGCCGGGAACGTTGGCGTCCACCCAGGCCAGCACCTCGCGCTCGCGTGCGCCCGCTTCGCTTGCCTTGCCGCCGCCGGCAGCGCCACCGCCACCACCACCGCCCATCTGCTTCATGCGATCGATCATCGCTTTGGGCGTGATCTGGCCGCCTTTCATGGCGCCGATCACCATGTCGGCATTGAACTGGGGCGGCACTTTGTTCTCCTTGAGGAACGCCTCGATCTTCTCCTTACCCAAGGCGACGAACGCGTCCGAAGTCATCGCCGCCACTTTCTCCTGCGTGAGAGGTTCCTCTCCCGGTTTGGCCTCCGCTTTCTTTTCGGCCTTGGGAACGCCCCAGACGTCGAGCTCCAGGGCCATGGCCCCATATTGATAATAGAGCCAGGGAGAGAAGCCGCCGCGGCCATACTGGGCGCCGGGCCGATCTGAGGAAAGGCCGGCTTTCTTCAAGCGCTCCTTGTAGCCCTCGGCGAATTTGTCGAGAAATGCCTGGTCGTCCGGGTCCACCTTGGTGGCGGCACCGGCGCCGAGGAACTGCCCCAACTGCTCTTTGGTGATGCCGTTCTGCTTGACGATCGGCAGGTTCTGTGCCACCTCCCAAACTTGATCGATGGTGTACTCCTGCTCGGGATCGAAGGCCAGTAACTTGGCCGCCTGGGGCGGCACCTTGAATTTCTGGGTCCCCAGATCGCCACCGCCGCCGAGGCTCTGCGGCGCGGCGAGCAGGTTGTTGGCCGGGCCATAGACCACGGCCAGGGCAATGTTCTTATGGGCGAAGAGGAAGTCGAGCAATGAGCGGGTTTCTGGTGCGTATCCAGCCCACGGACCGCTGTCGGGAGTAGCTGGGAAGGCGTGGGGGAAGTTCTTGTCGGGCCAGATACCTTCAACCGCGTCCTCGTTGTATTCGCCGTCGCCGTCGTCGTCCTTCCCCTCGATCTCCACCCGATAGGCGCCGGCCCGCCGCTCCATGGAGTCGGCTTTCACCAGCACTCGCGGATCGGTCGCGTCCGGCAGCCAGGCGCCGGTGGGATCGGGAATGCGCATCTTGGTGATGACGCCGTCGCCGTTGAGATCGTCCGGCCCGTCCTCGCCGATCAGGCCATCGACGTCGTGGTCCACCTTCTGGGCGTTGCCGCCGCGGCGGACGCGGGGAGTGGCGAAGATGGCGTCGTGAGCGTCAGGATTCAGTGCTGGACCTACATAAAACGTGGTGGTCGCGAGAAGCTTCGCCGCCGGGCTGCCGGCCGGCGAGGCCACAAGGGCCTGGATGAGATCGAGCGCCGCCTCGGTGCCGGCGTTGTGATAGCCGGCGATGTTGGCGCCGACGAAAACCGCCGGCCGGCTGTCGGGATCTTGCCCCGGGCCGGCGATGCGGAGCACATAGATCGGCCGGCCGCCGGCCGACTGTCCGGCGGTGATCAGCTTCACCTCTTGCGGGTGGTCCTTTCCCCAGGCCTGGAGCTGCTGCTCGACCTTGGCGAAGGAGTGATAGTCCTGGTAGCGATCTGCGGCGCCGGCGTTTCCACCCAGAGCCAACAGGCCCAGAGCGGCGGCCGTCGCGGCGGTTCGCCAGCCGGAGAGCGAACTGTTCAAGAGCACCTCCTCGAATTCGTGAAAATGTGGACGACGAATACACAAATCCCAGAGGCTTATACGCGGAAAGCGATGCAGGGTTTCGCCGCCCTTCAAGGCGAGGTTCTGCTGCAGCATCCTTCTGAAAACGAAAAAGGCGGGATTCCCCGCCTTGTCTCCGCACCGCCCGCGCTCTTTCGGGCTGGCGCGTCCTTCCCGATCCAACTCGTCTTACTTCGGCGGCGTGATGGAGACCTCAGGAACCTTGATTTCCTTCTTCTTGGTCTTCACCGTCACGTCGGTGGGGACGTTGATCTCTTTGGTCGTGGTTCTCACATCCACCGTCGGACCCTTGACCTCGTACTTGGGAATCTGGCCGCCTTTCACTTGCACTTCGGGCAACTTGCCTTCCTGCGTCTTGGTGATCTTGCAGCCGGTCGCGGCGACAGTTAACAGCGCCGCGCTCAGCAGCAATGGCAGCGCCGCCTTCTTACCTGAAATGTTGAACATGGGAGCTTCTCCTTTGGCTTGACGTACCCATCATGGAGTACGAGGCAGTGACTGCCGGGCGAAAGGAGTTGACTGCAAGGTCCATTCCACAATTCGCAACAGGCTCTACGGCACCACCGTCCGCACCCGCCGCAGCAGCAACTGCTCGATTTCATCGGCGGGCACGGGCGGGGAGAGGAAATAGCCTTGACCGTATTCGCAACCCAGTCCGCGGAGGCGGGCGCGCTGCTCGGCGGTCTGGATTCCCTCGGCTACCACTTCCATGCCGAGCTGGTGGGCGAGGGTGACGATGGCCTTGACGATCGCGAAGTTTCCTTCCGCTTCTTCGATACGGGAGACGAACGATCGATCGATCTTGAGGATGTCCATCGGGAAGCGGTGGAGGTAGTTGAGCGAGGAGTAGCCTTTGCCGAAGTCGTCCAGATAGAGCTGCACCCCGAGGCTCTTGAGGCGCGAGAAACGGCTGCTCGCCGAGTCGGCCTGGCGGATGATGACTCCCTCTGTAATCTCCAATCCGAGACACGCGGGATCGAGGCCGGAGGCGGCGAGGGCCTCGGCGATTTGATCGAAGAGATCGGCCTGAAAAAATTGTTTGTTCGAGAGATTGACCGTGAGCCGGAGAGATCTATTTTCGGGATGCTTGCGTTGTAGCTCGCGGATCTGCCGGCAGCCTTCCATGAGCACGAAACGGCCGATGGGCACGATCAGCCCCGTCTCTTCCGCCACAGAGAGGAATTCGTCCGGCGGCAACAGTCCCCGCCGCGGATGATGCCAGCGCACGAGGGTCTCGAAGCCCGCCACTTCGTCCGTGGCGAGATCCACGAAGGGCTGGTAGTGCACGCGAAGCTGGCCCCGCTCGACCGCCCGCCGCAGGTCGGTTTCCAGTTGCAGGCGGGCCATCACGAAGCGGTGCATCACGCGGTTGAACACCACGTGGCAGGCGCGGCCTGAGGACTTGGCCCGGTACATGGCGGTGTCGGCGTCGCGCAGCAGATCCTCCGGCCGGTCGTACTCCGGCGTGTGAACGGCGATGCCGATCGATGCGGTGACGAAGACCTCGTGACCGCCGAGGTTGATGGCGGTCGTCAGACGGTCGTGGATGCGTTCGGCGACGCGCACGGCGTCGCTGACGTCGCGCCCGCCTTCGACCAGGACGGCGAACTCGTCGCCGCCCACCCGGGCGATGGTGTCCGAGGGCCGCAGAGCAGCGGCGAGCGAGGCGGAGATCTGGATGAGCAGCTCGTCGCCCACCAGGTGGCCGAGGCTGTCGTTGACGATCTTGAAGCGGTCGAGGTCGAGGAAGAGGACGGCGGTGAGCAGCTCCGGCTCGCGGCGCGAGCGCGCCATCGAGTGGCGCAGGCGGTCCATGAACAGGGCGCGGTTGGCCAGGCCCGTGAGCTCGTCGTGCAGGGCGTCGTGGAGGAGCTTCGCCTCGGCCCGCTTGTGGTCGGTGATGTCGTGGGCGTTGAGCACGATGCCGGCCACGGCGGGCTGACCCAGGAGATTCGAGGCCGTGGACTCCAGGGTCCGCCAGCCGCCGTCGTCGCCGTGGAGAAGGCGGTACTCGAAGGTGACGATCTCCCGCGGCTCCTCGACGAGCTGGCGCAGAGCATTCTCCAGCACCGGCCGGTCCTCCGGATGCACCAGCTCCGGCAGGCTGCGGCCCACGTGCTGCTCCGGCTCCGTGCCCAACACCCGGCGATGCGAAGGGCTCTCGTAGCGCACGATTCCCTGGGCGTCGAGGATGCAGATGAGGTCCGAGGCGTTCTGTACCAGCGAGCGGAAGCGCTCCTCGCTCGACCGCAGGGCCTCTTCGGCCCGGTGGCGGGCGGTGATGTCCTCCAGGGCGCCGTCGTAGCGCAGGATCTCGCCGTCGCCGCCGCGCACGGCGCGCACGGTGAAGCGCACCCAGATGACGGTGCCGTCGAAGCGGCGCACCCGCGCCTCGAAGCTCTGCGCCGAGTTGGCGCCGAGGAGGACGCGCTGCCAGCGGCTCCGGTCTTCCGGATTCTGATAGAGCTCGCCGACATGGGTTTTCAGCAGTGACTGAACGTCGGGATATCCGAGGATTTTCACCAGCGTGCTGTTGGCGTCGAGCATGACGCCCGCCGGAGTGGTGCGGTAGAGGCCGACAGGCACACCTTCGAACAGGCCGTGGTAGCGCGCCTCCGATTCGCGCAGGGCGCGCTCCGCCTGCTTGCGCTCGGCGACGTCGGCGACGACGGCGAACGACCCCATGAACTGTCCGTCGGCGTCGAACAATCCGCGCGGGAAAAGGAGCGTGGTGATGCGCCCGCCGTCGCGGGTGATCACTTCGAGCTCATAGCTGGAGTTGTCGCCCTGCCGGCGGCGGTCGAGCTCGAGCTCCAACCGTTTGCGGTTGGCGTCGTCGAGGAAGTCGCCGCAACGCCGCCCGAGCATCTCCTCGCGCGAGTAGCCCAGCATCGCGCAATAGCGGTCGTTGACGTAGACCAGACGTCCCTCGGCGTCACTGACCCCGAGCCCGTCCGGCAGGCTATCGGCGATCAGGCGGAAGATGTCGTCGTTCTGCATCCAATTCCGCGCCGGGGCGGCTTCCTCCTCCACCAAAAGTACGGCATCCGGACATGACTCGAAGGGACGGACCTGATTCGGAGCCGGGGGATTATATCGCTTCTGGAGGGAGGAAATCGCTGTGAGATACATCGCGGCCGGTTTGTGAAGCTCTTCACAGCGAATGCGCGGCGACTTCGATACCGTTTGAAGGTACCAAACCGGCCGTAATCACGGCAGGCTGCTGCCCGGGGGCCTCCTCCCGGACCGCGGCTTGGGTCCCTGGTCCGGTCGCGCCTGTCCCCTCCCGGCGCGGCTGGACCGGGCCGGCCCCGTTGCCTTCACCCCACTCCAACGCCGCCGCCAGTGATACCCTCTCTCACGCAGTTGCTGGTCTCCCAGGGAGGCAGACCCGTGATCGAATCTCCGGAGTCGCTCTATCTGAAGGATGTAGTCGACCAGTTTCGCAAGCTCAAGGGGCTGGGAGACAAGGCCCTGGCCCAGGTGCGCGACGAGGACCTGTTCGTCACCCTCGATCCCGAGTCCAACAGTCTGGCGATCCTCGTTCAGCACATGGCCGGGAACCTGCTCTCCCGGTGGACCGACTTTCTCAATTCGGACGGCGAGAAGCCCAGCCGCGACCGCGATTCCGAGTTCGTGCTGGTCAGCAAGACCCGGGAAGAGCTGCTGGCGCGCTGGGAGGAGGGATGGCGCTGCCTCTTCCAGGCGGTGGCCGCCCTCTCGGAGGAGGACCTGGCGATGACGGTGCTCATCCGGGCTGAGCCGCACAGCGTCATCAAAGCCATCAACCGCCAGCTTACCCACTACGGCTATCACATCGGCCAGATCGTCTTCCTGGCCAAGCATTTCGCCTCGGCCCACTGGCAGACCCTCTCCGTGCCGCGGGGCGGCAGCGCCGCCTTCAACGCGACGAAGCTGGGCCGGCCGCCGGCGAAATGAGCGCGGCGGTTTTCCAGCAGGGATGTGAAATTTCGAATCTCGCGACGAACACTGTCCCGGTCCACGGCCCTCGTCACACTACTTAGACAGCAATCCAAGTTCTTTTGAAGTCCTCTTATGTCAAAGGCGCTGTAGTTGTGCCCGGGCCCCGCCGCCGGTCCTTCTCCTAGGGTTGGAGCTGGCGGCGGGGTTCCTCCTGTTTCGCCAAGGTCTGCCACATTCCCTGGACTCCCTGTAGACTCCGTTGAAGACTGGTTCTTCGGTCGGCCGCGAGTTGACGTGTACCCGCGGCGGTCTGCCGATACCCTGAGCCATTTTCCTGGAGATGCCCGCCGCCGCCCACTCCATCGCCGTCGTCGCCGAGAAGCCCGCCGTGGCCCGGGACATCGCCCGCGTGCTCGGCGCGGATCAGCGGGGCAATGGATTCCTCCAGGGCAACGGCTATGTCGTGACCTGGGCGATTGGCCACCTGGTCACCCTCGCCCAGCCCCACGAGGTCAATCCCGAGTGGCGGCGCTGGCGGCGGGACCATCTGCCGATGCTCCCACGGGACTGGCCGCTCGTCGTCTCCGAGGACACCAAGGAGCAGTTCGAGGCCGTCCGCCGGGCGATCACCGCCCCGGGCGTCGAGCGCATCGTCTGCGCCACGGACGCCGGCCGCGAGGGCGAGCTGATCTTCCGCTACATCTACGAGGCGGCGGGCTGCTCCAAGCCCGTACAGCGGCTGTGGATCTCCTCCCTCACCGCCGACGCCATCCGCCAGGGCTTTCGCAAGCTGCGCGACGGCCGTGAATTCGATCCGTTGGCCGACGCCGCCCGCGGCCGCAGCCGGGCGGACTGGCTGGTGGGCATGAACCTCTCCCGCGCCTACACCCTGGATTTCAACGAGGATCTCTCCGTGGGCCGCGTTCAGACGCCGACGCTCGCCATGCTGGTCGAGCGCGAGCTGGCCATCCGCGCCTTCGTGCCCGAGGACTATCTGGAGGTGCTGGCCACCTTCTCGCCCGAAGTTGCGCGGGGAGCCGACGAGGAATCCCGTCCTGGATATAAGGGTACCTGGTTCCGGGGGGACTCTCCGAATCCGGAGGCGAAGCGGATCAAGATGACGCCAGGGGGAAAGCCCGGCTCGGACCTCGAGGAGGCGATGCGGATCGTCGGCCGCGCCCGCACGGGCCACGCGGAAATCGAGTCGATTCGCGCCGAGACCAAGCGCATGCCACCGCCCCTCCTCTACGACCTCACGGAGCTGCAGCGCCACGCCAACCGCCTCTACGGCTTCAGCGCCAAGAAGACACTGGGGATCGCTCAAGGCCTCTACGAGCAGAAAAAGCTCATCAGCTATCCGCGCACGGACAGCCGCCACCTGTCGACCGACGTCGCCGCCACCCTGGGCGAGATCGTCCGCGCCATCGAAGGGCCCTACCTCAACAAGATGGCTCCCGGCACCGGCGAGCGTCCTCTAAACAAGCGCTTTGTGGACGACGCCAAGGTCACAGATCACCACGCCATCATCCCCACCCCGACCTCGCCCGCCGGCGCCGACCTTCTCGACGACGAGCGCAAGATCTACGACCTCGTCGCGAAGCGCTTCCTGGCGATCTTCCATCCCGACGCCGTCTTCGAGCGCACGCGGGTCGAGACCACGGTCAAGGAGCACGTCTTCCGCACCAGTGGCCGCGTGCTGCTCGAGG
>DATIOS010000253.1:0-4379 GCA_035472915.1 Thermoanaerobaculia bacterium | reverse complement strand
AACTGCTGCTAGAGTAGGCCACTCTGGAGGTGAGGATCATGTTCGAAAGTCCGGTCCATCATGAGACCTTCAACAAACTGAGAGAATATCTGGGCGAGCTGTTCGACGAGCCCTATCACGATCCCGAGAACGACCATTTCTACGTCCGTTACGGCACGACGGTACTGGAAATCTCCGTGGAACCTCTCGGTTCCGACGAAGCGGCGGTCGTCATCATGTCGTACTGCGTGCAGGACGTGGAGCTCGAAGAGGAGCTCCTGGCCGGTCTGCTCGAGCTCAACCACCAGATGTCGTGCGGCCACTTCTCGGTGGTGGGCAACGACATCTTCTTCGCCCATTCCTTGTTCGGCAGCAACATGGAGCCCAGGGATCTGCTGCGGGCCATCACCGCCGTGGCCACCGTCTCCGACGACTACGACGACCGGATCGTCGCGCGCTACGGCGGTCAGACGGCGCTGGAGCGGATTCAGGACACCGGCGGCCGGCGGCGCCGGCAGGAGGTTGGGAGCGAGTGAGTTGCAAACCGGCGCGGCCGCCGGTTACCAGCGGCCGCCCTTGACCGCGGCCTCGACCTCACGGTCGAGCTCGCGGGTCTTCTCGGTCTCCCGCTTGTCGTACTCCTTCTTGCCCTGCACCAAGGCGATCTCCACCTTGATCCAGTTCCCCTTGAGATAGACGGAGAGCGGCACCACGGTCAGCCCCTTGAGCTGGGTGCGGCCGAAGAACTTGTCGATCTGCCGCTTCTTGAGCAGCAGCTTGCGCGGCTGCTCGGGCTCGTGGTTCTCCCGGTTGCCGTGGGTGTAGTGGCTGATGTGGGCGCCGATGAGCCAGGCCTGGCCGTCCCGGAACTCCACGAAGCTGTCCTTGAGCTGCACCCGCCCCGAGCGCACGGCTTTCACCTCGGTGCCGCTCAGCTTGATGCCCGCCTCGACCGTCTCCAACACCGCGTAGTCGTGCCGGGCGCGGCGGTTGGACGCGAGGGGGCGCTGCTCGTCCCGGGCCTTGGTTGCCATGGGCGGAGTCTATCAGCGACAACAGGTGTCGGTTCTGGGAGACAGGGGGGTGAGGGGGCATAGGCGCTGACTTAAGTGGCCTCAGAGTTTCCCCCGCCCAAAGACCCTCACCCCTGCCCCTCTCCCGACCACCCCATCCCCCTCCCCGGGAGGGGGGTGCTCGGTTGGAGCGTTCTGGCTGTGCTCCCTCTTCTCCCGGCGAGGGGGCGGAGGGGGTCGGGAGAAGAGGGCCGGGGTGATGAGGGTCTTGGGCGGGGGCGCTCCCGAGGCTTCAAGTTAGCGCCTATGGATCAAGGGCGCCCTCTTGGCATCCTCCCTGCAATCACCCCAACCGACATGACCGCAACCCGCCAAGCCACCTCCGATCCTCTGTTCACGCAAAAGACCATCGCCCGGCCGGTGGCCATCTCGGGCGTGGGAATCCATTCCGCGCGGCCGGTGCGCCTGCGTCTCCATCCCGCTCCGGAGGACACGGGAGTCGTCTTCCGCCGTATCGACAGCGGGGTCGAGATTCCGGCGCTCTCCACCGCGGTCAGCTCGGTCGAGCTGGCCACCACCCTGGGCCGGGACGACGTGACGATCTCCACCGTCGAGCACCTACTGGCCGCGGTGCGGGCCTGCGACGTCGACAACCTCTTCGTCGACTTGAACGGACCCGAGGTGCCCATCCTCGACGGCTCGGCCCTGCCGTTCCTCCATTTGCTGAAGGCGGCGGGCCTGAGGCCGCAGACGGCGCGGCGGCGCATCCTCGCCGTCACCGCGCCGCTGGAGGTGGAGCTGGGAGCCAAGCGGATGCGGATCTCCCCTTATCCGGGCCTGCGAATCACCTATGCCATCGACTTCGCCCATCCGGCGATCGGGCACCAGCAGATCGACCTGGTCGTCGACCGCGACTCCTTCGCCCGCGAGTTGGCGCCGGCCCGCACCTTTGCCTTGCAGGAGGACGTCGAGACGCTCCACCGCCGCGGCCTGGGTCTCGGGGGCGATCTCGACAACTGCGTGGTCTTTTCACCCGACGGGCCGAACAACGCCCTCCGCTTCACCGACGAGCCGGTGCGCCACAAAGCGCTCGACGCCGTCGGCGATCTTTCGCTGACCGGCAGCCCGCTCTGGGCCCACGTCGAGGTCGAGCGCGGCGGCCACCTGCTGCACTACGCTCTGCTGGAGGCGTTGCGCGAGCGGCCCGATTGCTGGGCCTGGGTGGAGAGTTCGGCTAAAGCCCCGAGCCGGCCGCCTCTTTCGCCACTTTCCCCAACGCTTCCAGCTCCGCCACCTCCCGCCCCTTGACCTCGGGCCAGGTCACCCGGCGCCCGGCCATGGCCTTTTCCAGGCGTTGCCAGAGGTCGCGGTTCTGCACCGGCTGGCCTTCCTGCGTCTTCCAGCCACGGCGGCGCCAGCCTTCGATCCAGCGGCTGGCGCCGTTGCGCAGGTAATCGGAGCCGGTGTGGACGGCCACTGAGATTCCCCGTGACAGGCTCTCCAGCGCGGCGGCGGCTCCCAGGAGGTCGAGCTGGTTGGGAGTGGCGCCGGTGAGGCCGGCCGACAGAACGGTTTCCTCGCCCTTGCGGCGCACCAGGGCCGCCCAGCCGCCCCGCTTGCCGGAGCTGGAGACGCGCAGGAAGACCTCGGCCTCAACCGGCTCGGCGGGCGGCCGGGCGGCGGCGCCTTGACCGCGCTGCTTGCGGATCTCCAGCGTGGCCAGCTCGTCCGCCCGTTCGTTCCAGCGGTTGCCGGCGTGCCCCTTGATCCAGTCCCACTGCACGTCGTGGAGCTTGACGAGCTCGTGAAGACGGCGCCAGAGATCCTCGTTCTGGAGCTCGCCGTCCTTCCGCCGCCAGCCGCGAGCCACCCAGCCGGGAAGCCATTGAGTGATTCCCTTCCTCAGATACTGCGAGTCGGTGAAGAGCTGGACCCGGCACCGGCGCTTCAACGACTCCAGGCCGCGGATGGCCGCCGTCAGCTCCATGCGGTTGTTGGTGGCACGGGGCTCGCCGCCGGAAAGCTCCATCGCCTTGCCGCTCGCCGGATCCAGGAGGATGGCCGCCCAGCCGCCGGCGCCCGGATTCGGATCGGCGCCACCGTCGGTATAGATGGTGACCGCGGGAAGCAGCTTCGTCTCGGCCATGGGAGGGGCATTCTAGTACGCTGTGACAGACTTCTTCAGGAGGAACCGTTCCGCATGAACCGCTCAAAGCGATACCGTCTCGGTCCCCAGCTGCGCCGGGCGGCCCTCGATTCCGCATTCTTCGATCAGGTTCACGTCCTCTTCGGCGGCACGGGGGCGGTCGGGGGAGCTACGGCCCTGCAGATGATCGGCTTTTTCGAGGAGGCGGCCCGGGGCAATCCCGCCGCCGCGGGGCACTCGCCGCGGTTGGTGATCACCGGCCGGTCGCGGGCGGAGGTGCGGCAGTTCACCCGCCTGCTCTTCGATCTCCAGCGGCGCGACCATGGCCGCCATCCCGCAGCTCTCGACGGTATCGGCTACAGAACGGTGGGCGGCGTCACCATCGAGCTGACGGTGCTCGGCGTCGATCCGTCCATCCCGGGACTTCAGGACTTTGCTCAAGGCCACGAAGCCGCGCGCCAGGAGGCCCTCCGCCAATTTCTTGCCGGCGGCGGCCTCGGGCCCGAAAGCCCTGGGGAGGAGAAGGCCCGCTTTCTGGAGGAGGCCCTCCGCCGGCGGGTCGGCCAGCCGTTCAGCCGCTTTCTCGAAGGTTATCTGGCCGAGCGCGGTCCCCTGCCAGGTGGCCGCCAGCGCTTCCAGTCGGTGGTGGTCGGTATCCCCCTCGCGAGCCTCGCCGCCTACAAGTTGGCCGACCTCGACGAGGCCGGCCCCTTTCTCGGCGTCGCCCGCGGCAGCTCGCGGATGGACGAGCTCAAGGAGGTCTACCTGGCGGCCATCCGGGACGATCTCGCGAACGTGCGCGATCGCCTGGCCACGGAGGTTCTGGCCGCCCACACCACCGCGGTGGGCGGCATGTACGACGAGGAGGAGGACGGCTCGCGCACCATCCGCCTCGGCTTTGCCCACAGCGCCATCGACGACAAGCTGCGCAAGAAGCAGATCTTCGCCGAAGAGCTGGCCCGCCTCTACGCCGAGAAGCAGATCAAGATGCTGATCACCGCCGCCGCCATCGGCGTCGACGCAGTGCTGGTCAAAGAGAGCCCGCCGATGAACGGCGCCATCCGCCACCAGCTCGCTCGTGCCCAAGCCGAGGGGCACGTCGTGATCCTGCCGGCCCCGCCAGCGCGCCTGGCCGTCTACGAGCCGGTCGACCTCGAGCTTCTCGCCGAGCCCCACGAGCCGGTCGTCTTCCAGCACGGCCGGCCCCTGGTTCTGGACTACGTTTTGAAGAGCGGCGAGAA
>DATIOS010000252.1:0-2587 GCA_035472915.1 Thermoanaerobaculia bacterium | reverse complement strand
CCAGCTCAAGATTACCGAGTTGCGTGAGCGGGCCAAGAAGGCGCTGGGCCCCAGGTTCGACATCCGCAAGTTCCACGACGAGGTCCTGGGCGCCGGCGCCCTGCCTCTCGACGTCTTGGAAAAGCGGATCGACAACTGGATCGCGGCGGAGAAGTAAGCGCCGAGGCCCTGTGGCGTTGCAGGGCGGGTCGAGCCCCCGCCCACCGTCCAGACCCGCCCCTACGCCAAGCCTGGTGTTGCCGTTCTCCCCCTTCTCCCGGTCGGGGGAGAGGGCGATGGGAGAAGAGGGCCGGGGTGATGAGGGGCTCAGGCGTCGCGTCCGCGCTAGAATCAGCCAATTCTTCAGGGGAGAAACCCATGGCCGACACCGCTAGCGTGGACCTCAAACAGGTTGTTGAAGGCAACGACGGCATCTCCGTCATCCGGGGCAGCGGCGTCTGCCGCGGCTGGAACAACATCCAGTACAAGGCAGGCCTTTCTGCCAAGAACGTCAACGCCAGCAAGCTGTCGATGAACGTCGCCACGATTCCCCCGAGCGGTGTGGCCTTTGCCCACATCCACGTGGGATTCGAGCTCATGCTCTACATCCTCGAGGGGCGGGTGCGACACGCCTACGGTCCTGGCCTCAAGAAGACGGTGGACAACGAGGCCGGCGACTTCATCTTTATCGAGCCGGGCGTTCCCCACGAGGTCTACAACCTCAGCGAGACCGATCCCGTCGTCGCCGTCGTCGCCCGCTCCGACGCCTCGGAATGGGAGAACATCGTCGAGTACGACCGCAATAGCGAGGCGTGATTCGACCATGCCCAAATCGCTCGAAGGCATCCATCACGTTACCGCCATGGCGAGCGATCCCCAGGCGAACGTGGATTTCTATACTGGCGTCCTTGGTTTGCGGCTGGTCAAGCGGACGGTGAACTTCGACGATCCGGGCACCTATCATCTCTATTACGGCGACGAGGTCGGGCATCCGGGCACGATCCTCACCTTCTTTCCCTGGCCCGGAGCTCGACGAGGTGTTCAGGGCGCTGGACAGGCGACGGTGACGTCGTTCTCGATTCCTCAGGACTCGTTCGGCTACTGGACCCGACGCCTGTCGAGCTTCGGCGTGACCCACGAAGCGCCTCACCCACGATTCGACGAGGAGGTGCTGACCCTTCTCGATCCGGATGGACTTCGGTTGGAGCTCGTGGCCCAGGCCGCCGACCCTCGTGCGCCTTGGGAGAATGGGCCAGTGCCGGCAGAGCACGCCGTGCGCGGCTTCGACGGCGTGACTCTGACGGAGTGGAACGCGCAGGTGACCGAGGAGCTGCTGGCCGGCGCCCTGCGCTTCCGGCGATCGGCCGAGCACGGCGACCGCATCCGTTTCGAGGTCGGGGAGGGAGGTCCGGGAGCGCGAGTGGATGTGCTGGCCGCGCCTTCCGCGGTGCGCGGCCATGTTTCGGCCGGCACGGTGCACCACGTGGCCTGGCGGTCGGTCGACGAGCCGGACCAACTCGAGTGGCGTGAAGCCGTTGCCGAGGCGGGCCTCTACGTGACGCCGGTGCTGGACCGCCAGTACTTCCGGTCGATCTATTTTCGCGAGCCGGGAGGCGTGCTCTTCGAGATCGCCACGGACCCGCCCGGCTTCACCCGCGACGAGCCGGTGGAGAGCCTGGGCACGGACCTCAAGCTGCCGCCGTGGCTTGAGCCGTCGCGCAAGCAGATCCAGGATACCCTGCCGCCCATTGAGGTCCGGCCGGTGACGGCGGGAGCTTCAGCCGCGGACGCTGGGAGTTGAGCGTGGCAGGCCCCCACCAGGGGCAGGCCCTCGCCTGGGCGGGCCGGCCTGTCGCCGAGGCCGCGGCGGCCACGGTGATGGTCCACGGCCGTGGCGCTACCGCGGAGAGCATCCTCACCCTGGCCGACGAGCTTGGACGGGACGATTTCGCCTACGTTGCCCCGCAAGCCGCAGGGTACTCCTGGTATCCCTACAGCTTTATGGCACCCATGCCACAAAACGAGCCGGGCCTCTCGTCGGGCCTCGCCCGCATCGGCGAAGTGGTGGCGATGTTGGAAGCGAAGGGAGTTCCGGCGGAGCGCATCGTCGTCCTGGGCTTTTCCCAGGGCGCCTGCCTGTCGTTGGAATTTGCGGCCCGCAACGCACGGCGCTATGGCGCTATCGTCGGGCTTTCGGGCGGCCTCATCGGACCGCCTGGGACGCCGAGAGACTATCCAGGCTCGCTCGCCGGCACGCCGATTTTCCTCGGCTGCAGTGACCGCGATCCCCACATCCCCCGCGAGCGGGTGGACGAGACGGCGGCAGTGCTGACGAGGATGGGCGCCGAGGTTACGGAACGGATCTATCCTGCCATGGGACACACGGTGAACGAGGACGAGATGAGCTTCGTGCGCCAGTTGCTGGAAACCGTCGTGGCCTGAACAAAAAGGGGGACGGGTTCTGTCCGTAACCCGTCCCTGGAGGAGGCCCCTCACGCGCGGCGATGGCGGCAATGGAATCGGCCTCTTTGGGCAGGTAGTTCGGCGGATTGCCGAACCGGAACATCTGAGTATAGGAGAGCCGCCGTATGAGCGGGAAAGTCGAGTC
>DATIOS010000251.1:0-3154 GCA_035472915.1 Thermoanaerobaculia bacterium | reverse complement strand
AATGCGAAGGTCTACTCTGCCGACTCGGCCTGGAAAGGCAGGAAGGCGACGGCGGACGCCAGCAAGTTCCAGTACGACAATGCGCTGCAGTCGGGCGATGCGGGCGCCATCAAAGCACGCGCCGCTACGCGCGAGCAGACGCGCCAGGCTCTGGTGGACGCCCTTCACCAGCGCGAGCAGGCCGAGGCCGGCCGTGACGACGCTCTCGCCCGGCTGGCCGCCAAGGAGGCCGTGCTGAGCGAGGCGGAGAAGAAGCTCAAGGCGCTGCAGAGCGGCGTCGACGGCATCGAGACGCGAGTCGCCAATCTGAACAAGGGCATCGACTACTTCGTCCTCAACGCGCCGCTGATGGACTTCATCAAGCCGAGCTTGAAAATCGAGCAGGTGATCCTGCCGGGCCTCTATCAGAACATCAACTTCACGAACATCGACCGCGTCGACCGTTGCATGACCTGCCACGTGGCGTCCAACCGCCCGGGTTTCGACAACACGGAGTGGAAGGAGCCGTTCCGCACCCATCCGCGGCTCGACCTGTTGGTGGGCGACTCCTCGCCCCACCCCTACACCCGCTTCGGTTGCACCATCTGCCACGGCGGTCTCGACCGCGCTACCGACTTCGCGCGCGCCGGCCACAGCCTGCCGCTGCTGGCGTCGAACGATCCGGAGTCGAAGAAGCAGTGGGAGGAGACGAAGAAGGAGTGGGAGCGCAAGTGGGACTGGCAGCAGCAGAAGTTCCTGGACTATCCCATCCTACCCGGTAAAGTCGCCGAGTCGGGCTGCGTCAACTGCCACGCCGGCGGCGTCTGGACGGCGAAGTCCGATACCCAGGAGGTCGGCCGCGAGTTGATCGCCCACATGGGCTGCTACGGCTGCCATACGATCAACCTCCCAGGTTTCACGGGGTTGCGCAAGGCCGGACCGTCCCTCCTGCGTATCGCCGGCAAGACCAATCCCGGCTGGGCCTACAAGTGGATCGAAGCGCCGCGCAACTTCCATCCGACGACCTGGATGCCGCATTTCTTCAACCAGGAGAACACCACCAGCGAGGTCAACAAGAAGCGCCAGCAGGTGGAGATCGTCAGCCTCGTCTCCTACCTGTGGGCGAAGTCGGAAAAGCCGGTCTACGACGACGCCGTCGTGCCGGCCGGCGATCCGGCCCGCGGCAAGGCGCTGTTCGAGAGCGTGGGCTGCGGCGGCTGCCATCTGCTGGACGCCAAGGCCAAGCGCGACGACTTCTATCCGGTCATCAACCGTCTGCACGGCCCCAACCTGGTGAACACCGGCAGCAAGGTCTCGCGCGGCTGGGTCTACGCCTGGGTCAAGAATCCCAAGCAGTACTTCCCGGACACCAACATGCCGAACCTCCGCCTCACCGACGCCGAGGCGGCGGACCTCACGGCGTACCTGCTCGACAAGCCGAACCACAACCCGCAGTATGAGAACCAGCCGTTGCCGCCGGTCGACGCCAAGCTGCGCGACGAGCTCGCGATGTCCTATCTCACCAACCTCTATACCCAGGACCGCAGCAAGGCGAAGCTGGCGGCGATGTCCGAGCAGGAGCGCAACGTCTACCTCGGCGAGCAGACGATCAGCAAGTACGGCTGCTACGGCTGCCACGACATCAAGGGCTTCGAAAACCTCAAGCCGATCGGCACCGAGCTCACCGCGGAAGGCTCGAAGCCTCTGCACCAGCTCGACTTCGGCCACGTCCACGAGGTGCCACACACCCGCCAGGACTGGATCTACAACAAGCTGCTGCGGCCGCGCATGTGGGACGAGGGCAAGGAGGCGGTGAAGGACTACAACGAGCTGTTGAAGATGCCGAACTTCGGCATGTCGCAGCGCGAGGCGCAGTCCGTGCTGTCCGACGTCATGGGCTTCACCAAGGAGTCGGCCATCGCCACTCGCAAAGCCGATACCGATCCGCGCTCGGCCGCGCTCGCCGAAGGGCGCAAGCTCATCACCCGCTACAACTGCCAAGGCTGCCATCTGATCGAGGGCGAGGGCTACGCCATCAAGTCCCTGTTCACGCAGGTGCTCAAGGAGCAGGGCCAGGCCAATCCCGACGTCTCCGGCCTGCTGCCGCCGAACCTGGCGGCCGAGGGCGCCCGGGTGCAGAGTGCCTGGCTGTTCAACTTCCTGCACGACCCCGGCAAGGTGAAAACGCGCCCCTGGCTGACGGTGCGCATGCCGACGTTCGGTTTCACCGACGAGAAGGCCAACACCGTGGTCTCCTACTTCGCGGCCCGCGAGGAGCAGCGCCCGTTCCTCTCCGAGCCGGAGCCGTCGGATGCCAAGAGCCTGGCCGTGGGCGGAGCCGTGTTCTCCATGTTGCAATGCGCCCGCTGCCATCCGGCGGGAGCGGAAGCCG
Organism: Thermoanaerobaculia bacterium; assembly: GCA_035472915.1. GTDB lineage: Bacteria > Acidobacteriota > Thermoanaerobaculia > Multivoradales > UBA5704 > DATARR01. Next base: position 783 of record DATIOS010000251.1, on the reverse strand, counting down.
CGGCGGCGGTGGGGGGCTCGAAGGGCGATCTCGCGCCCTCCCTGCTGCTGGCGCACGATCGCTTGCGCTTCGACTGGGTGCCGTCGTGGATCCAGAATCCAGGGCACTGGATTCCGGGTACCCGGATGCCCAACTTCTTCCCCGAAACCAAGCCCGGCGAGTTCATGTCGCCGGTGCCGGCGATGCTGGGAAATCCGGCGTTCGCCAGCCAGAAGCAGCAGATCCTTCACTACTTCGCGTCCGAGGCGGAGATGAACGCCTGGCTCTCGGACGTCAAGAACGTGACCACGGCGCTGCGCGACCACATCTGGTCGATCTCGGAAGGCGGGCGCCGTCCGGCGGCGACGACGGCGGTGGCCTCCGGGTCGGCGGGAGGCCGTTGAGGCAACCTCGGGTATAATCCCCATCCCAGCTCTGCCGCCGCGGCATTCCCATTCCGCGGCGGCGGCACGCCGGCAATCACTTGCGATTTGTCATTCGTTCCAAGACATCCAACAAGGAGGTTCTCGTATGAGTAGGAAACTATGGTTGCTCGTGGCGCTCTGCGCCGTTCTGGCGCTCGTGGGCTGCGGCGGCGTGGCCGCCTCCATGATCCCCGGGCCGCCGCCGGTGATCACCGCGTAGCCGGCCTGGGCGAGACCTGTGGCGATGCGTTCGGCGGTCTCGTACTCCGGACTGTCCGGGCTGGTGCGGGCTGAGCCGAAGATGGCCACGGCGGGGCCGAGCTCGGCCAGCAAGCCGAACCCCTCCACGAACTCGGCCTGAATTCGCAGCACTCGCCAG
>DATIOS010000250.1:0-13280 GCA_035472915.1 Thermoanaerobaculia bacterium | reverse complement strand
GGCATCGAGATCGTCAACTACTACAAGCAGGGCTCGGCCTACTACGCGCCGTCGGCCGCGGTCTTCGACATGGTGGCCGCCATCCTCCACGACAAGAAGAAGATTCTCCCCTGCGCCGTCCATCTCCAAGGTGAGTACGGCCACCACGATCTTTTTATCGGTGTGCCCTGCAAGCTCGGCCGCGGCGGCATGGAAGGCGTCATTCAACTGGAGCTATCCGCCGACGAGCAGGCCCAGCTCGACAAGTCGGCGGCGGCCGTGCAGTCGCTGGTGGAGGCGTTGCCGAAGTAAGTTCCTGCCAAAGCAACCTACAATGGAGCGCTGCGTACCTGATCCATGAAGAACGCTCGCTCCATCTCGCTCTGGTTGCTTGTCGGCGCCGCGGGGTTGATCCTGCTGGCCTGGGCCTACCCGCGGGCCTTCCCGTTTCTCCCTCAGCGCTGGTCGGTCTCGCGCGCGGAGGCTACGGACATCGCCCTGGAGCGCTTCCGCGATCTGGGCGAGTCGGTGAAGGACCCCTACGTGGTCACCCGCATGCATCAGGACTACACCATGGAGCGGCGGCTGCAGCTCGCGGTGGACCGAGGGCAGGAGGCGAGCCTGAAGGCGTCGGACCTGCCCCGGCAGGTGCTGTACTGGGAGGTGCTGGTCTATCCGCGAGGCGCCCAGCTCGGCGAGTTGACCTATATGGGCTACGTTTCCCTCTCCGGCGAGGTCTTCGGCTTGCGGCTGCGCCTCGACCCCACGGTCAAGGGCGCCCCGATTTCCCAGCAGGCGGCGCGGGCGCAGGCCGACGCCTTCCTGGACAAGCAAGGGATCGACCGCTCGGGCTATGGCGAGCCGGAAATGCGCAGCGAGCAGCTCGCCGGGCGCACCGATCTGACCGTCCGCTATCCCGACCGCCGCAATCCGTTGCCGGCCGGGAGCTCCCACGGCATTCACGTCCGCTTCGCCGGCGACAAGCTGGTGGGGTTCGGTCCCTGGCTGGACGATCCGCAGGAGAAGGCGCTGGCGCGGTCGCTTCAGGGCGTCAGCTTCCTGCAACTGAGCCGCCTGCTGTGGATCTTCCTCTTCGCCGCTCTGCTCGCCTTTCCTTTCCTCAAGCGCTACCACGAGGGGGAGATCGGGGTGCGCCGCGGCGTGCAGATCTTCTTCCTGACGGTTGGCCTGGGCCTTCTGTCCCTCGTGCTCGCGGCTCGCACGGACTCCCAGAACAACAGCTTTGGCTTCGCCACCCGGGAGCAGAACACCTGGCTCTTCGGCCTTTTCGGAATGGTCTTCTACATGCTGCCGGCCGGCGTGCTCGGCTTCTTCGCCTGGTCGGTGGGCGAGTCGGTCTGCCGCGAGCGCTGGGGGCACAAGCTGGCGGCCTTCGATGCGCTGTTCCAGGGCCGCCTCGCGAACCGCACCGTGGCCTTGTCCGCCTTCCGTGGCTGGGCGGGCGGCCTCGCGGTGGCGGGGGGCGCGGCGGGCCTGCTGGTCGCCCTGCGGAAGTTTGGCGGCTGGACGTTCTCCTCTTTCGCGCTGAGCGGCAGCGGCCCGTGGCCGGGCCTGGAGCAGGTGGCGGGATCGCTGGCGTTTCTCTTGCCTTTCTATCTCGCGATCGTCCTCTGGCTGCTGCCGAGCGCCGCCCGCCGCCTCGGCGTCTGGGCGGGCGCCGTCCTGACCGTCCTGGTGGCGGCTCTGGTCATCTCTCCGATGGCGCTGGTCGTTCCGCTGGGTTGGACCCTTTTCCTGGCTTCCCTGTTGGGCGTCGTCCTGGTAGCCCTGTTCCTGGCCACCGATCTGCTGACGACGCTGCTCGCGGCTTTCGTCTCGCACGCCCTGTTCGTGGCTGTCCCGATGCTGACCGCCGCGAACGCGAGCGTACAGTTTCAAGGCTGGCTCGCCCTCGGCCTGCTGGCCGTGCCGCTCGTCGCCAGCGTGCGGTATCTCGGCAGCGGCCGGGAGTACGAGTACCGCTATGAGGACATTCCGCCGCACGTGCGCCGCATCGCCGAGCGCGAGCGCCAGCGGGTGGAGCTCGAAACGGCGCGGGGCATCCAGAGCTCGATCCTCCCCGACCTGCCGCCCCGTCTCGCCGGGGTGGACATCGCCCACGCCTACCTGCCGGCTTCGGAGGTGGGGGGTGACTTCTACGATGTGCTGGCGCTGGAGGACGGCCGCCTTGCCGTGGCGGTGGGGGACGTCGCTGGCCACGGCGTCTCCTCCGGGCTCATCATGTCGATGGCGAAGTCGGCGCTCGCCGTGCAGGTGACCTTCGACCCCGAGGTCGCGGCCGTTTTCAACACCATGAACCGCACCGTCTACCAGACCGCCCGCAAGCGGCTGTTGACGACGCTCTGCTATGCCGTGATCGATCCGCGCCGGCTGGAGATGTTCTACGCCAGCGCCGGCCATCTGCATCCTTACCGCATCAGCGCCACGGGGCAGGTCGATCCCCTGGAGTCGATCGCCTACCCGCTCGGCGTGCGGGGTCTGCTGCCGATCGAGGCGCGGACCGCCAAGCTTGCGCCAGGCGACACGCTGTTTCTCTTCAGCGACGGCGTGGTGGAGGCGCGGCGGGAGGGCGACGACGAGATGTTCGGCTTCGATCGCCTGGAGGCGAGCCTGGGGCGCCACGTCGGCCGCGGCCCCGAAGCGACACGCGACGGCGTTCTCGGCGACGTGGCGAAATTCACCGCCGGCTCGCCGCGGGAGGACGACCAGACGATCGTCGTCCTGCGGTTGCCGTGATCCCCATCAATGAATGAGAAGGGATTCCTCTGGATCGAGCCCGAGGAAGCGCACGCGTACGCCGGTGAGGGTCTCGTGAGCCCAGGCGAAGAGTTGCCGCTCCTCGGGGCTCTCCGGCATGCCGTCGACGAGCCGGAGGCCGGCCATGGCCGCGGTTTCCTGGCGAAGGGTGGCGGGTAGGTCGGACCAGTCGACGATCGAATCGGGCTCCGGTAACGGGTAAAACACCAGGTAGGAGTTGAATTGAGCGTGCTGGATGTAGCCCAGAGCCGAGAGGATCAGGGTGCGGAAGGCGCCGCGCAGGAGCTGGGCAAACTTCAGGGTGAAGGAAACGACGCCCCAAATCCAGGGCGGGAGACGCCGATCGGCAGCCAAGGATCCGAGGGCGTCGAGAAGCTCGGCAAGCATCCGGGTTTTTGGGGGATGGCTCTCCAAAGCCCAGGTGCTGAGCTCCAGGGCGGCCATTGCGGCCTCGATGGACCGGCCCTCCTCGATCAAGCCGTTGAAGACGCGGCGCAGGCGTGACCTGGCGGTCCTGGCGCGGCCGAGCTGCCACAGCGCCTGGGCGTGGATCCAGCGGTGGCGCAGAGCATGAATGCGATCGGGGAGGTAGTGGCGCAGCTTCCGCAGCGCAAACAGATCTTCCTCGAGATCCTCCAGGCGACCCAGGCCGGCGTGGGTCAAGGCGAGGCCGTGGAAGGCCGAAAACGCCAGCTCCGGTTGAGTTGCTGGATCGAGCAGGGCCACGCACTCGCGAAGCGCGACGAGGGCCTCGTCGTGGTCCAACTCGTCGAGAAGCAGCCAACCCTGGGCGAGCCTTGCCCTGGCCATCTCCAGCCATTCGCCGTTGGACTCGGCGATGGAGCAGGCTCGTTCGAGGAGCGCGAGAGCTTCGTCGACGCGATGCTGGTCGGCACGAACGGCGGCGAAGGTGGTGCAGAAGAGGGCCCGTGTCTGCGCGGTGAGGGGCTCGACGTCGAGAAGCTCGGCAGTGTGGTGGAGGGTGTCGGCGGCGACGTCGACCTGGCCCCTGCGCCGTTGCGAGGCGGCGACCAGGCACAGCGCCCGGGCATGGAGACGCAGGATTTCGGGTCCGGGCGGCAGCCGTTCGAGCAGAGAGAGGGAAAGATTGGCGAAGTGGAAGGCGCGGCCGGGGTCTTCGATTTCGTCTTCGGCCTTGAGGATCAGGTGCTGGGCAAAGCCGGGAGAGCTGAATTCGGAGCGGTCGATGGCATCGACCTGCCGCTCGAAGGGCAAGAGCAGCAGATTGTCGAAGAGAGCGGCTGCGCGAGTGGTTTCGGCGGCGAGCTGGATCTCGCGCCGCGCCACCTGCGCGGCGGCGCGGGAGAGGATCGTCTGGGCCAGGACGGCGAGCTTTGGATCCGGAAGGCTGTCCTCCGCGAGGAGAGACCGGAGGCGACTGCGGCAGTAGGGGCAGTCGAGGAGATGGGCGAGGGGCTCGCGCACCGCGAGAAGAGCCAGGGAAGCCTCAACGTCGAGGTGCATGACGCTCTCCAGCGGAAACCTCCGACGGGCTGAAGAGCAGCTCCAGAGAGAGCTTCAAGGTTCTTGCCGCCATCGCCCGGACAGGAAGCGGCTGCAGCCAGATCTTGCGGAACAGGCCATAGAGCTCGCGATCGTCGGGCTCGGGGAAGTCGAGGGCGGGGAGCAGGACGTCGACGGGGAGGGCAAGCCCCCGCGCGATGGCGAACGCCCGCTTGAGGCTGGGGGTGTGGGTGCCGCTCTCGTACTTCGAGAGCGCGTCCTGAGCGAGACCGGCGCGGGAGGCCAGCTCGCGTTGCTGGAATCCGCGAAGGCCGCGGAGCTCCTTGAGGCGGGAGCCGACCAGGACGGCGAACCCGCGACGGGGTGGACGGGGGGTGCGGAGAGTTGGCATATGGCTGCGCAGTATGCCGACCAGCAGCTACTACGTCAAGTTTCGTGCGTAATTTGCCGCCATCCAGGGAAAGAGATTCTATGGAGGGTGATGGCGACGTCGTCCGCGCCCCCCTCAGAAGAAACAGGAACTTGCGCGCCGCGCAAATTCGGCATGTGTTTTGGGAACGAGATGCCAGAGACTAGGGGCTGACGACACCGTCATATTCGCGGGCGGCCGCCTCCATTCCGGTGGCGGCTGGGACCCGCGGAGCAAGGAGAGAGTCATGTCCTATGCGACGCTTCGCCGTTTCGCCCTCGTCTTCATCCTGGCCCTGGTTTTCACGGCGTCTTCCTCCTGGGCTGCCGCCCCCTGGCAACAGCTCGCCGGCGAGTTCGGCCGGGCAGCCTGGGCCTGGCTGGACGGTTCCGCCCTGGGACACCACGGGGCCATAACCACCAAGCAGGGCTGCTCGATCGACCCCAATGGAAACACGCACTGCGCGTCGATCACGTCCAAAGAAGGCTGCTCGATCGATCCCTTAGGGAACACTCGCTGCGCGCCGATCACTCCTAAGTCGGGCTGCTCGGTCGACCCTCAAGGAAATCCTCACTGCCAGTCGTGAGAGCTGGCAGCCAGCCCGAAGGTCTCACGAGCCGCGGCAGTATTCGCCCGTAACTGGAATGTGCGATAATGAGAGACTAAACGGAGAAACCAGAGGGGAGACGCCAGATGGGTGAGCCCGCTTCACATGACAGGTCGGTCCTTCGGGGCCTGCTGGCTTTGGAGCGCGACCGAGTCAAGGCGTCTTCCCTCTCGCGGCAGCTCCAAGCGGGAGAGCTGACCCTGGAATCGCTGACCGAAGAGGAGCGGAGGGCCTTCGAGGGGGCCCCACTAGTGGAATTGGTGATGGAAAGGAGTTGGGCTTCCAGGTATGACGACCCGCAGAGGATGATCTCGCTGGCGGAAACCGCCCGAGTCCTCGCCGATAACTTAAGTGCAAGGCGATACGGCAGGAAGGTCGTTGCCGATTTGCGGGCACGAGCGTGGACCGAGCTGGGTAACGCCTACAGGGTGGCGGACAAGCCTGAGGCGGCGGAGTCGGCCTTGCGTCGTGCGGCGGCTTGCGCGAAGCAGGGAACGGGTAACCTGAAATTGATGGTGCACATTTTCTACCGCTGGACAGCGGTGTTGCGAGAGCAACGGGCTTTGCCAGATTGTGCGGAAACTCTCAAACTGATAATTCCCTATTTTCGGTTGATGGGCGATCACGAGACGCTCCTGAGCGCCTTGATTGGCCTGGGTCTGGTCTACGAGCAAGAGAATGAACCCGAGAAGGCTGTGATGGTTATCCTTCAGACCTTGAAGCGGCTCATTCCTGATCCTGAGAGTCCACGCCTGCTTCTTCTGTCGGGTATCAGCTCCTTGGCCGTGAATCTTGCGGGCGCGGGGGAGTTCGAGGCGGCCAAGATCGCTCTGGCCAGCAGCCGGAGATTCTTCCGGCGCGCGGGAAAGCTCAACCAATTCAGGCTTTGCTGGCTAGAGGGAAAGGTCGCGGCAGGCTTGGGGAAGAACGGATCCGCCGAGGCCAAATTCAATACGGCTCGATTGGCTTTCAGGAGAGTCGGCAAGCACTACGATTCGGCGCTCGTATCGCTCGATCTCGCCTTGGTGTACGCTCGGCAGGAGCGCCATCACGAGCTGATTTGGCTCGTCGACGAGATGGTGAGGACGTTCCGAGCCTTGAAGATCGCTCGCGAGCTCATCGCCAGTCTGATCCTGTTGCGCAAGTCGTGCGAGAAGCAGTTCTCGCGCGAAACGCTCTGCGTCCAGATTGAGACGATCGCCGCAACCCTGACAGAGCTCTCCAATCGAGTCGTCGGCGAAGCCGCCTGAGACTCGCTACTCCTCGTCGGCGTCCTTCCTCTTAGGCTTGGAGCCTCTCTCTGGAGGGGCGTAGCCGAGCTGCTCCAGCGTCTCCTTGACGAGCGACATCAGGTCCGCTCGCGAGAGGGGCTCAACCTTCAGCTCTTCGGTGGGGCGGATCTTGTCGAGCCGGGCCGCCAGGAGATCGGTTGTGGAGCTCTGGGGCTCGTAGGCGATTTGAAAAAAGGCCAGCGGCGGAATCTCCAGGAACTCCAGGATCTCGATCACCTGCCGGTATTTGAGCTCGATGGCGCCGTTGAAGATCCGGCGAATGGTCCCGGCGGAGAGGCCGAGGTGGCGCTCCAAGGCGACGAGCCGGACCTTGCGGAGCACCAGCAGGGCTTCGAGGAGCCTCAGGATTCGCGCCACCTCGGGTTTTTCGCCGGCCATTGGCGAAGAGTCTATACCAGCCACCCAGTCCCCTTGCAGGGCGGATGGTGCTAAGCTCTACTCCCGTTGAGAGGAATTCGCTTCACCTACGACAGGTCATCCTGACGGGCTCTACCGTCGTGACTCCTCCAAAGGGAAGAAAAAGCCATGAGCACGCTCTCACGCCACAACCGCATCTTCGCCGCCTGTGTTCTCGCTCTTATTTTCCTAACCGGCTGTATCGCCGGCCGTCTCAGCGCTGATCAGCCGCACATGCAGGCTGCCCTCGACCATCTGCGTGCCGCCAAGGGCGAGCTCGAGAAGGCCGACGAGGACAAGGGCGGTCACCGCGTCAAGGCTTTGCGGCTGACCAACGACGCCATCGGGCAAGTTGAGAAGGGCATCGAGTTCGATCGCCACCACTAAGCAAGCTCACCACGTCTAACAGATCCTGTCCTGAGAGAATCCGCCCGGCAATGGGAAGCCGGGCGGTTGGAAGACCTCTCTTTTTCAAGCGACTCAGACCAGCTCCCGCAGGACGCAATACGCCACGGATTACGCTCGCCGCGTCACGGCTTCGCCGGCTTGCGTTTCGCACCGCTGCGCAGGCCCGCCTGCGCCACGAAATGCTCCGCCAGGGCCGGCGCCTGGCCGTTGAAGTCGTGACTGCCGGGGGTCTTGAACATCACCACCACCTTGGGATCGAGCTTCGGACAGAGGCTGTCGATCTCCTTTTCGGCGAGCACGCAGACCACCCTCAGGCCCGTGAGTCGGGAGATCTCGGGCGCCACGAGGAACTCGGGGTCGGGCTCCCGGCCGCTCATCCAGGCGTCGGGATGCAAGCGGAACTGCGCGTTGGGGTCCGGGCCGATGAGGCCCACCAGGACCACTCGCGCGCGCAGGTCGGCGGGCAGGCGGTTGATCATGAAGGGAATGATGTCCGCCCCCTGGGAGTAACCGACGAGGATGACCTTCTCCTTGTGCCAGGCCGCCAGGTAGTGCTTGAGGATGCGGGTCAGGTCCTCGCCGGTGCCGTCGGGAGTGCGCTGTTTCCAGAAGTAGTTGGCCGCCGAGATGCCGATGGCCGGCACGCCCCGCGCCGCGAGCTGGTTGCCCACCCGGCGGTCGAGGCTCGTCCAGCCGCCGGAGCCGGAGAGGACGACGGCGAGGGCGTTGGTTTCCGGAGCGTCGGCGGCGACCTCGACGAGCGGCAGGTCGCGAAGCTCGTTGTTGCGGTTGGGCGAATTCGCCGCCGCCTGCCGGCTGCGCTCGGCGAAGGACGCCATGGCGGTCACGAGCTGGCTCTTCAAGGCCTCCGCCGCCGGCTCTTTCGCCGGCAAGGGGATGACCTTGGATTGCGGGATGTTCTTGTTGAAGCTGCCGAATGGCCCGGCGCTGCACTGGGCATCGGCAGGGGAGCGGAGAATGATCCAGGGATCCTCGATCTCCGGGTCGGGGAGCAGGTGCTGGCCTTCCCTCTTCCAGGAGTGGTCGCGCATCAGGCCGTTGCCCTGGCACAGCGGACGCTGGCTATTCAGCACCTCGCAGAAGCCGGCGCTCACCGCTCCGGTGAAGGTGCCGGGAGGCGCCTGGGCCAGGGCGGCGTAGGCGAGCTGGGCTCCGGTGCCGGTGCCCACCAGGATGGGCGGCTTGAAGGTCGCCAGCCCCAGCTTGTGCTGGCCAAATTGGCTCAGGCCCTCGAAATCCGCGCCGGGGAAGATGCAGTGAATCTGGCCGGTCGCCTGCAGATAGCGGGTGCTGTCGATCTCGAAGACGAGAGCCCCCTGGCTGGCGAGCACCGAGGCCATTCTGGCCTCGACTTCTCCCACGCCCTTGTCCCCGGAGAGCAGGAGCACCACCTGGGTGGGCTCGCCCTGGGGATGGACGACGGGAACGGCGCCGAATCGCCCGAACTGGATCGTTCCCGGCACTTCGGCGGCCGCGGCCGGCAGGCCCGAAAGGATTAGGCAGAGGGCAGAGTAGTAGCTCCAGCGTGTCATTGTGTCACCTCGTTCAAGTTGAGCCCCGCGTTGTGTGCAAGCGGCGAACCAGGGGCGCCAGTCACGCCTCCGGTATTTTCACCCGCAGTCGAAAATACTCGCCTGTAATTTTGACTGGGGGTCAATTGACTGGGGGTGAAATTTACTCCCTGCCGTCGCCGGGGCGGACGGTGCGACGTGGCTTGGGCCGGGTCGCCCAGGCCAGGAGGGCCGCCTGCAGCAGGGGCACAGCCAGGATCTGGAAGAGGACGGCGGGTCCGCCGTCCGCGCGCTCGAAGAGCAGGGCGGACACCGCCGCGCGAGTCAGCCAGCCGGCGGCGAGAAGAGTGAGCCAGAAAGTCAGGAAACGCTGCATGGCCGGGCGTCCAGCGCTCTCATTGACCTTGTCCAGGTGTCCGCTTTTTCGCCTGCCTCCGCACTATCGAACTAGTATGCCATTCATTCAATAGACGAGAGTTACGGGAGGCTCAGGACGGAGGGAGTGTCTTTCCGCCTGACGAGCACAAACTGGCAGACGCGCGCGGGGCATGCGCGAAGGAGAAACAAGTCCATGGGCAGGAAAACCAAAGTTTGGATTGGATTGCTGGGGGCTCTGTCGGCTTTGGGTCTGTTATCAGCTCTGCTCTACCAGCCGGGACAGGCGTCGGCGGCGCCGTCGGTCCTTGCGGCCGCGAACCCCGCCGGCCTGCGGACCGATCTCCAGGAATGGTCCGCCCGGCACACGGCGAACGGCGGCGACCACAATGTCCTCATCGCCCTCGGCTGGGCCAAGGGCCTGTCGCATGAGAACACCCAGGCCACGGGTCTCGCCCGGCTCGACCTGATCGCGAGCACCGTGCAGGTGGAGCTCCAGGGGCTGCCGGCCGGCAACTGGGACGTCTGGCTGGTGCACAACCAGCCTGGCGGCAGCGTCGTGCCGGAGCCCGGGGACCGCATGCACCGGCTCGGCCGCGTGGCCACCGCCGGCCAGCTCACCCGGCTTTCCACCCGGCTCGAGCCCGGCTTTTTCGACCGCTTCCACGCCGACGTCATGGTCGTGACGCGAGCCGGCGCGCGCCCGGAGACCGACGGCGTCCTGTTCGGCTCGCCCGACCTCTTCCAGCGCCTGTACACCAAAGCGCAGGCGAAGCCCGCGCTCGAGCCCAGCCATTCACCGATGCTGGCATCGCTGTTCGGTCCCCAGGTCGCCACCGCCACGGCGTTCGATTCCACAGACGCGCTGGTGGCGCAGGGTTTCCAGATCTTTTTCAACGAGAAGTTCGGCGGCAACGGCCGCACCTGCGGTACTTGCCACCCCTCGGACAATAACTTCACCATCGATCCCAAGTACCTGACCACCCTGGCGCCGGACGATCCGCTGTTCGTAGCGGAGTCCAACCCGGCCCTGGCCACCAACTTCGAGAACCCGACCTTGATGCGCGCCCTCGGCTTGATCGTCGAGAACCCGGACGGCTTCGACAATCTGGCGACCAAGTTCGTGCTGCGCAGCGTGCCGCACTTGCTGGGCTTGCGCAACTCGCGCACTCCGATTCAGCCCGGCTCGCCCAATCCACCCGCTGAGCGGCTGGGCTGGGCTGGTGACGGCGCGCCTGGCGCCGGTACCATCCGCGACTTTGCGGTGGGTGCCATCACCCAGCACTTCACCAAGACCCTGAACCGCGTTCCGGGCACCGACTTCCGGCTGCCGACCAACGACGAGATGGACGCCCTCGCCGCGTTCCAGCTCGCCCTGGGCCGTCAGGAGGACCTCAACCTGCCGGCGATGCAGTTCAAGTCGCCCGTCGTCAGCCGCGGCCAGGCCATCTTCCTGGCCCTCGACTCGCAGGGCGGCACGGTGGCGGCCGGCAAGTGCAACGCCTGCCACGGCAACGGCGGCGCCCTCGGCATCGATCACGACAACCGCAACTTCAACATCGGCAGCGAGGACCTCGCCGACCATCCGGCCGACCTGATCATGCCGGGCGCCCGGCCCCGTGACGGCGGCTTCGGCCGCGCTCCCAATCCGCGCGGCGGCTTCGGCAACGGCCGGTTCAACACCCCGGTGGTGATCGAGGCGGCGGACACGGGTCCGTTCTTCCACAACAACTCGGCCACCACCATCGAAGAGGCGGTCGCCTTCTACAACAGCAACGCCTTCAACAACTCCGAAGTCGGCCTCAGTTTCAAAGCCGCGGACACCGGCGGCATCGGCATCCACCTCGAATCGACGCAGGTCGAGGCGGTGTCCGCACTGTTGCGCGTCCTCAACGCCCTGGAGAACATCCGGTCCTCCACGGAGGTTGACCAGGCCGCCGTCAACCTGAAGGACAAGGGCAAGGCCCATATGCTGCTCGAGCTCGCTTCCTTCGACACCCGCGACGCCGTCCGCGTGCTGGAGGAGCGGGGGCTGCACCTCGACGCCGTCGCCAAGCTGAAGCAGGCCTATGATTTGGAGACCAGCGCGATGGACGAGAACAGCCGTCCGAAGCGGGACGACATGATCGCCCAGATCCTCCAACTCAAAGCCGATGCCAAGGCGGCGATGATCATGCTGTAGCCTGGCGTCTTCCACTGGGGGCCCGCCCGCTCCGGACGGGCCCCCATTCGCGCCCCGCGCCCGTCTTGTCCGCTTTCCCCGCGGTCGCTGCACTCTACCTTCGTACGTTGTCTCTACAGGCAGAGGTGGACCACCGACGGCAGTCGCTCCGGCAGCCGGCCGACCATCCTAGGCCTCAACTCTCACGCGCGGAGAGCGCGAAATAGAAGGAGATCCATGCGCAGAAAAATCGAGGTCTGGATCGGTGTGTTGGGCGGCTTGGCGGCACTGGGGCTGTTGTCGGCCATGCTCTACCAGCCGGGGCTGGAGACCGCCGGTCAGCCGGTCATCGCGGCCAAGGTGGATCCCGCCGGCCTGCGGGCTGACTTCCAGGACTGGTCCGCCCGTCATACCGCCAATGGCGGCGACCACAACGTCATGTTTTCTCTAGGCTGGGCGAAGGGCCTGTCGACGGAGATCACGGACGCCGAAGGCCTCGCCCGGCTCGACATGGTGGCGGGCGCCGCGCAGGTCGAGCTGAAGGGAATGCCGGCCGGCAACTGGGATGTCTGGATGGTGCAGAACGAGCCCGGTGGCAGCATCCTGCCCGAGCCCGGGGATCGCATGCACCGACTGGGCAGACTGACCACCGAGGGTGAGGTTGCCCGGCTTTCGGCCCGTCTGGAGCCCGGCTTCTTCAACAACTTCCGCGCCGACGTGATGGTCGTGACGCGCGCCGGCGTGCGGCCGGAAAAGGGCGGCGTGCTCTACGGCTCGCCCGACCTCTTCCAGCGGCTCTACACCAAGGCGCATGCGAAACCCGCGCTTAGGCCCAGCCACACGCCGATGCTGGCGTCGCTGTTCGGCCCCCGGGTCGCCACCGCCACGCCCTTCGATTCGACCGACGCGTTGGTCGCGCAGGGCTTCCAGATCTTCTTCAACGAGAAGTTTGGTGGCAACGGCCGCACCTGCGGCACCTGCCACCCCTCGGACAACAACTTCACCATCGACGCCAACTACATCGCCACCCAGCCGCCGGACGATCCGCTGTTCGTGGCGGAGTCCAACCCGGATCTGGCCCACAACTTCGAGAACCCGACCTTGATGCGCGCCCTCGGCTTGATCGTCGAGAACCCGGACGGGTTCGACAACCTGGCGACCAAGTTCGTGCTGCGCAGCGTGCCGCACCTGCTGGGCTTGCGCAATTCGCGCTCGCCGATTCAGCCCGGCTCGCCGAATCCGCCCGCCGAGCGGCTCGGCTGGGCCGGTGACGGCGCGCCGGGTTCCGGCACCATCCGCGACTTCGCGGTGGGCGCCATCACCCAGCACTTCACCAAGACCCTGAACCGCGTCCCGGGCACCGACTTCCGGTTGCCGACCAACGACGAGATGGACGCCCTCGCCGCCTTCCAGCTCGCCCTGGGCCGTCAGGCCGACATCAACCTGCCGGCGATGCAGTTCAAGTCGCCGGTCGTCAGCCGCGGCCAGGCCATCTATCTGGCCCTCGACACCGTGGGCGGCACGGTGGTGGCCGGCAAGTGCAACGTCTGTCACGGCAACGGCGGCGCGCTCGGCATCGATCACGACAACCGCAACTTCAACATCGGTACCGAGGATCTCGCCGACCACCCGGCCGACCTGATCATGCCCGGCGCTCGGCCGCGCGACGGCGCCTTCGGCAAGGCTCCCAATCCCAAGGGCGGCTTCGGCAACGGCCGGTTCAACACCCCGGTGGTGATCGAAGCGGCGGACACCGGTCCGTTCTTCCACAACAACTCGGCCGCCACGATTGAAGAGGCGGTCGCCTTCTACAACAGCAACGCCTTCAACAACTCCGAAGTCGGCCTCAGTTTCAAAG
>DATIOS010000249.1:0-3616 GCA_035472915.1 Thermoanaerobaculia bacterium | reverse complement strand
CCAGCGGAAGGTGCCGTAGACCTCCACGCCCGGCTGCTCCGCCAGGATGTATTCCGCCAGATGGGACCCGGCGAAGCCGGTGACCCCCGTAATCAGTGCTCTCATTCTCAATTCCCCTTTCGCAGAAACCGCAGGTGCCGCAGGGTTTCGACCAGTCCCCCTTCCCAGGGCTCCACCGGCCGGCCGGCGCACCGCTCGAAGCGTGTCACGTCCAGCACCGAGTATGCAGGGCGCGGGGCGGGACGGGGGAAGTCGGCCGTGGTGATGGGCACCACCTCGACTGCTTCCGACCACAGGCGGGCGATCTCGACGGCGAAAGCGTACCAGGAGACGGGCTCCCGGTTGCGGTAATGAACGACGCCGGTGACCTCACGCTCCCCCAGGTCGAGCAGGGCGCGGGCGAGAAACGGCGCGTAGGTGGGGCAGCCCTCCTGGTCCCGCACCACTTTCAAGGGGAGGCTGCCGGTTTCGATCAGCTCCACCATCTTGGCCACGAAGTTGGGTCCGCCGGGGCCGAACAGCCAGCTGGCACGCACCACCAGGCCACGCTCATAGGACACCGCGTGAGCCTCGCCGGCCAGCTTGCTGCGGCCGTAGACGGAGAGGGGATTGGTGGGCGAATCCTCCCGGTAGGGCTCGCGCGCGCGGCCGTCGAAAACGTAGTCGGTCGAGACGTGGACGAGCGGCGCTCCGGCCCGCCTGGCGACCGCGGCGACCCGGGCGACCGCCTCGCCGTTGACGGCGAAGGCCTTCTCCGGCTCAGACTCGCAGAGGTCCACCTTGGTGAAAGCGGCGCAGTTGACCACGAGATCGGGACGAAAGTCCGAAGTGTCCGCGATCTTGGTGACATCGGCCTGGGCATGGGAGAGCCCCAGCGCGGCCCAGCCGCGAGACGTTGCCTCCGCGACCACCGCCTGGCCCAGCATGCCCGTTCCGCCGAAGACCAGGCAGCGCATCTAGGAGATCCCGACCTCCGAGTTGTCCCCCACCATGAAGCGGTAGGCCTTGGGCTTCTGATCGGTCTTGACGATGCGTACGTTGCGGCCGATGAGCGAGCCGTCGATGCGCAGCGGGATGTCGCGGATCTCGCTGTCGGCGAGGACGATGGAGTTCTCCATCTCGCAGGCGACGAGGGTGCAGCGGTCGCCGATCGAGGTGTAGGGACCGACGAAGGCGTTCTCCAGCCGGGCGCCATCGCCGATCACCACCGGGCCGCGCACCAGCGAGTCGACGAGGATCACGCCTTCGCCCAGCTTCACCCGGCCCTCGATGCGGCTGCCGCTGCCGAGCTCGCGGCGGTTGGCGCCGTCCGGCATCTCCAGCCCTTCGAGAACAATGCGGTTGGCCTCCAGCATGTCCTCCAGCTTGCCGGTGTCCTTCCACCAGCCGCGCACGATGTGGGGATGGACGTCGAGGCCGCGGTCGATCAGGTTCTGGATGGCGTCGGTGATCTCGAGCTCGCCGCGGGCCGAGGGCTTGATGAGCTTGACCGACTCAAAGATCGACGAGTCGAACATGTAGACGCCCACCAGGGCCAGGTTGCTCCGCGGCTCGGGCGGCTTCTCCACCAGCCTGCGGACCTTGCCCTCCTGGGTCAGCTCCGCCACGCCGAACTGCTCGGGGTTGGGCACTTCGGCGAGCAGGATCTCCGAGTTGCAGCCGAGGGCCTGAAACTCCTCCACCAGGCTGGCGATGCCGCCGGCGATGAGGTTGTCGCCCAGGTACATGACGAACGGCGAGCCGGCGAGGAACGCCTCGGCGATCAGCACGGCGTGCGCCAGGCCCAGGGGAGCCTCCTGCTGGATGTAGGTCACCCGCGCGCCGAAGCGGGAGCCGTCGCCCACCGCCGCCTCGATCTCCAGGCGAGTGTCGCCGACGATGATGCCGATCTCGGAGATGCCGGCCGCCACGATCGACTCGATGGCGTAGAAGAGCACCGGCTTGTTGGCGACCGGCACCAGCTGCTTGGCCGAGGTGTGGGTGAGGGGGCGCAGTCGCGTCCCCTTGCCGCCTGAAAGAATCAGCCCCTTCATCAAGTCTCCGGCGAGTGCGGTGCTTACGGTTGGCTCGTCGAGCTGCGGCTGGTGAGGTCGAGGAACGTGCCGACGTTTTTCAACGTCAGGGAGAAGCGGATCTCCGTGTCCTGCACTCCCAAGGTACCGGTCGCGCTCTGGAACTTCCGCAGCTCGACACGCAAGCCGTAGCACTGGGACAGATAGTTGGCGACCAGGGTCTCGCTCTGCAGCAGCTGTTGCTCGAAGTCGTAGTTGGCCTGCGCCTCCAGGCGCAGGCCCCAGGGCGCGATGTTGTACGCACCGCCCAGGCGAACCTGGTTGGATTGCGAGACGCCGGTCTCCGTCTGAGCGTTGGTGAACCAGGTGGCGGCCACATAGTTGTTCTGGCCGAAGCCGTAGTTGCCCGTCAGCGAGGTGGAGGCGATGCCCTTGAACAGGGTGTTGTAGTTCACCTGGATCTTGAGGCTGATCTTGTCCGTCGGGTTGTAGCGCAGCAAGGTTTCCAGAGGGCCGGAAGTGGTGGTGGTCAGCGCGTCGATCGAGGACTGGAGCGGCTCCTTGGCGTCGAAGGAGTAGTTGCGGGCGACCTCGAAAAGGAGCACCTCGCGAGCGTTGCCGTTCTCGACGTTGGGCTTGGCCAGGATGCGGTTGTCGAGCGCGATGCGGCCGAAGTTCGTCGGCGTGGAGGTGTCGATCTCGTCGAACAGCGGGATGTTCTGCGGATCCTTGATGTCCCCCTGGTAGTTGTAGGTCCAGCGCGGCTCGATGACGTGCTTGATCTTGTAGCCGCCCAGGGTGCCGTCGAAGATCTTCGAGAACGAAGGCCCCACGATCTCGGCGCTGGCCACCGGGAAGGTGCGAGTGCGGCTGTCGCCGGTGAAGCCCGTCTGATCGGCGGTGATCGTGTCGCCATACCAGGTGCCCCGCTCGCCGCCCGTCACCGAAAGGTTGAGCCAGGGCACCGAGCGCACCGGCAGGGTGAGCTGCGGGAAGAGATCGAAGCGGCCGTACTTGCCCGTGTAGCTGCCGGGACGGTCGATGTCGAAGTAATCGAGCGAGCTGTCGACTTGGAGATAGAACGGGGAGTGGAGGATGCGCGTCGAGCGCAGCTTGTACTGCAGCTCGGGGAGCTTGCGCTGGGTCACCGTGGTGTTCAAGTCGATGAAGGTCTCGCGGCTGCTGAGCAGCAGGTTGACCAGGTTGGCGCCCCAGTTGCCGGAGAGGAAGCCGCGGCTGTCGATGAACCGCAGCGTGTTCTGGTCGAAGCTGCGCTCGAAGTCGCGGAAGAAATTGAAGTCCGAGTAGTCCTGGTAGTGAATGACGGCGCGCATGCCTTGCGGCAGGTCGTCGGTGGTCTGGTTGAGATCCACCTTCCAGCGCCACTGGTTGACGGAGGAGTCGCGGACGAAGTACGTCAACAGGTCGCCCCGCGTCCCGGCGGTGGGCCGGTAGCGGAACTCGTTGCCCAGGCCCAGAAAGTTCTTGGTGAAAAGATCGGTGTGGAAAGTGGTGTCGTAGCTGCGGCCCAAGGTCTGGAAGTAGGCGAGGCCGAGGGAGAGGCCGCGCAGCTGCGAGTAGCCGACGTTGGGGATCAGCAGGCC
>DATIOS010000248.1:0-15107 GCA_035472915.1 Thermoanaerobaculia bacterium | reverse complement strand
AGAAGATCCTCCAGGAAGGTGAGGCGGCGCTGCTGGAGCTGGGCATTCCCGGCATGCATCCCGAGCTGGTGAAGCTCCTCGGCCGCCTGCGCTACCGCACCTCCTACGGCCAGAACGTCCTCCAGCACAGCAAGGAAGTGGCCTTCCTCGCCGGCACCATGGCCGCCGAGCTGCGGGCCAACGTCGGCATCGCCCGCCGCGGCGGCCTGGTGCACGACATCGGCAAGGCCATTGACCGCGAGATGGACGGCACCCACCTGCAGATCGGCATCGATCTGCTGCGCAAGTACGGCGAGACCGAGGAGGTCGTCCACGCCATGGCCTGCCACCATGGCGACTACGATCCACAGACCGTGGAGGCCGTGCTGGTCACCGCCGCCGACGCCCTCTCCGCCGCCCGCCCCGGCGCCCGGCGCGAGGTGCTGGAGACCTACGTCAAGCGCCTCGAAAAGCTGGAGGAGATCGCCTCCAGCTTCAAGGGCGTGCAGAAGACTTTCGCCATCCAGGCCGGGCGCGAGGTGCGCATCATCGTCGACAGCGGCAAGATCGGCGACGAGCAGGCCCTCTGGCTGTCGAAGGACATCGCCCGCCGCATCGAGCAAGAGCTGACCTACCCCGGTCAGATCAAGGTCACGGTGATCCGCGAGACCCGCTCGGTCGAGTACGCTCGATGAAGCTCCTCTTCGTCGGCGACGTCATCGGCAAGCCCGGCCGCCGAGCGCTCCAGAACCTGCTTCCTCGCCTGGTCGACCACCACCGGGCGGACTACGTGGTGGTCAACGTCGAGAACTCGGCGGGCGGCTTCGGCGTCACGCCGGACGTGCTGGCCGAGATCGCCGCGTTGCCCATCGACGTCTACACCACGGGCAATCACGTGTGGGACAAGAAGGAAGGCATAGCCATCCTCGACCGCGAGCGCCGGCTGCTGCGCCCTCACAACTATCCCGCGGGGAACCCGGGGACCGGACTGCACGTGGGGGAGACGGCGGCCGGCGTGCCGGTGGCGGTGATCAACCTCGAAGGGCGGGTGTTCATGCATCAGCTCGACTCGCCCTTCCTCGTCGCCGACCAGTTGCTCAAAGGGCTGGATCCCAAGGTCAAAGCGATCTTCGTCGACTTCCACGCCGAGGCCACGAGCGAGAAGCAAGCCCTGGGCTTCTATCTCGACGGCCGGGTGAGTGCCGTCGTGGGCACCCACACCCACGTCCCCACCGCCGACGAGCGGGTGCTGCCTGCGGGCACGGCCCTGCTCACCGACGTCGGCATGACCGGCCCCTACGAATCGGTCATCGGCATGCGCCCCGACAAGGTCCTCAAGCGCTTCCTCCTGCAGACCCCCGCGTCCTTCGAGGTCGCCAAGCGCGACGTGCGGCTGGCCGCCGTCCTTATCGACATCGACGAGACGACGGGCAAGGCGCGCGGTATCGAGCGCCTGCTGGTGCCCGATCCCCAGACTTAATCCTCTCCTCCTTTCACCGGCCCACGGTGAATGAACCACAGGTTGCGGCTGTAGATGAAGAAGCCCGTGGCCTGGCCCACGATGAAAACCGGGTCGCGCTGGTGGATGGCATAGGCGAGCAGCACGCTGCCGCCGGCCAGGCTCAGGTACCAGAAGGCTCGCGGGATGACGCTCCGCCGGCTGCGCTCGGAGGCGATCCACTGCACGAAGAAGCGGCCGAAGAAGAGAGCCTGGCCGAGGAAACCGATGGTGATCCAGATGAGGTGGGCATTGAATGGCAAGGGAAGATCTCCTCAGGCGCGCAGCGGTCGATCCAGCGCTTCTGCATCCAGCGCACGGCAACGAGATCCGCCAGCGACCGCCAGATGCGGTTGCGGATGTTGTACTTGGATTGGCCGTGCCGCCGTGGCCGGTGGTGGACGGGCAGCTCAGTGATCCGCGCTCCCTCCAGCTTGAGCAGCGTGGGCAGGAAGCGATGCATGCCGTCGAACAGAGGGAGGCGCCGCAGAAACTCGGCGCGGTAGACGCGCAGGGTGCAACCGATGTCGGCGATCGATTCGTGGGTCAGCCGATTGCGCGCGCGACTGGCGATGCGCGAGGAAATCCTGCGCAGCCAGGGATCCTGGCGGTGGGTTCGTACGCCGCAGACCACTTCACAGCCGTCGAGGCGAGCGAGAAGCCCGGGGATATCCGCCGGATCGTTCTGTAGATCGGCGTCGAGGGTGATGACAATGCCGCCCTGGGCCGCTCGGAAGCCCGCTGCCAGGGCCGCCGACTGGCCCGTGTTGCGCCGCAGGCGGACGATCCGTACCGCCGAGTCCTGCCGGGCGAGCTTGCAGAGAGCCTCGAAGCTGTCGTCGGTGCTGCCGTCGTCGACGAAGATCACCTCATGGGAACGGCCGAGGGCGGGCAGGACGCCCTGGAGCTCGGCCGCGAGGAGAGGCAGGTTCTTCTCCTCGTTGAACACCGGGATGACGACGGAGATCTCGGGCGGGGGCACGGGGGTATCTTAAAGGGTCTCTTGAGACCGAAGGGCTTCCAGTGCTATACCGGCTGCCGTGAAAATCCTCCGATCCGCCCTATCGATCCTATTCGTCCTTCCCCTCTGCGCCGCAACACCTGCCAGGGCACTCGACGAGATCGCGGTCAGCGCCGGCCGCTTCCGGGTCTCGGACAACGATCACATCGGCGAGGGAGGGCTGGAGGTTCGCCTGGCGCCCCCCAGATTCCATTGGCTTCCCCGGCAGGTGGTCTTCGTGCCGGCCTTCGGCGTCATGGTGAACTCGGACTCCTCCTACTACGGCTACGGCAGCTTCCGCTTCGAGTTTCCCGTCGGCGAGCGCTGGCAGATCACGCCGCAGCTCGGCTACGGCCTGTACCAACGCAACGGCGGCTTCAATCTGGGGGGCCAGGTGGAGTTTCGCTCCGGGCTGGAGGTAACGCGGGAGATCGGCGAGCGGTGCCGGCTCGGGCTGATCTACTACCATCTCTCCAACGCCGGCATCTACTCGCACAACCCGGGGTCCGAGTCGCTCGTGCTCACTTTCGCCTACCGCCTTTGAGCGTGCTATCCTCCGCGAACTATGGCCGTCGACCCTGAACTGCTGGAAATCCTCGTCTGCCCGAAGTCGAAGGGCGAGCTGGAGCTGATCGAGCTGCCGCGGGAAGTTCGCGGCGGTCTGGTGGAGAAGTACCGGGAGCACTTCCGGGATGAAGAGCCGGTGGTGGAGCAGGGCCTCTACTGCGCCGCTTCGGGTCTCGTCTACCCGATCGTTTCCGACATCCCCATCATGCTCATCGAGGAGGCTCTCCCCTCCTCCGCCATCGGGCGCTGACGCCCGGCCGTGGCCAGCCCCGCCGAGGTCGCCGAGCGCCGCCGCGAGCGCATCGGATTCCTGCTCTACGCCGCGAGCGTGGCATCGATCTTCAGTCTGGCCATCTCCAACGTCATTCTGGGCCTGAACCTGCTGGCCCTCCCCTGGACCCATCGCCGCCCCGTGCCCTGGGGGCGGACGCCGGCGCTCTGGGTGTTCCTCGGCCTCTACGTGCTGCTCTACGGCAGCGCCATTCTCGCCTCCTACGAGCTCGGGGTCAGCGCTCGCGGCGCCACCGAGGTCTTCACCCTCTCGTCCCTGTTCATCGCGCCGCTCCTGCTGCGCCGCGAGCGCCAGGTGCGGTGGGTGGTGGACGCCCTGGTGGTGGTGGCCACCCTGCTGGCCTGTCAGGGTTTGTCGCAATACCTGTTCGGTTATGGTGACATCGACCGGCGGATTCGCGGTCCGTTCTCCACCTACATGACGTTCTCGGGATTCCTGCTGATCTGCGACCTGCTGCTCGTCGCCACGATGGTGTACACCCGGCGCCGGCCCGGTTTCTGGCGAAATTTCTGGCGGTGGGGCGCCCTGCTGGTAATCAACGCCGCCCTGCTCGGCAGCTACACCCGCAACGCCTGGGTGGGCCTGATCGTGGCGCTGACCGCGCTGGCGCTGATCCGCGCGCCGCGCCTGTTGCTGGCCTCCGTGCCGGCGGCGGTGATCTTCATCGTCGTGGCGCCGGTGCCGCTGGTCCACCGTGTGACCTCCATCTTCAATCCGCGCGACATCTCCAACTACGACCGCATCTGTATGTTCAAGGCCGGACTCACCATGGTGCGCGAGCGGCCCCTGTTCGGCATCGGCCCGGACGTCGTCCGCCATCGCTACGCCCTCTACCGGCCGCCTTCGGCGCCGCGCTACAACGTGCCGCACCTGCACAACAGCATGCTGCAACTCGCGGCGGAGCGTGGGCTGCCGGCGCTCGCCTCCTACCTCGGGCTCACTCTCGCGGCGATGGGCCTCGCCTGGCGTCGCTTTCGGCTGGAGGGCGGCACCCGCGGACCCCGCGCCGATCTCTGGATCGGCGCCCTGCTCGCCATCCTCGCCTTCAACGTCGCGGGCCTGTTCGAGAACAACTGGGGGGACGCCGAGGTGCAGCGCACGGCGTTGTTCGCCCTGGCGATCCCCTTCTGCCTCGTGGCGGCCGAGCCCGACGAGGAACGCCCGCGAACGGGTGATATATAGAGCACAGAGACCGGCCGGGCACAGCCGTTGCACTTCTGCAAGACTCGGCGAAGTTGCTCCAGGGAAACAATGCCGTTTTGACGCCGATCGACGACCGAAAAAAGGGACGGGAGACGGCTTCCTTGCGCCTCGATCAACTGCTGGTCCAGCGCGGTCTGTTCGCCAGCCGGGAGGCGGCGCGGCGCGCCGTGATGGCGGGCAGCGTCGAGGTGGAGGGGCGGCGCGTGGACAAACCGGGCACCGCCGTGCGCGACGAGGTCCGCATCGCGGTTGCCGCCCGGGAGCCGTTCGCCTCGCGGGCCGGACGGAAGCTGGCCGCGGCCCTGGACCATTTCGGGCCTTTCGGGGTGGATCCGGCGGGCCTCGTCTGCCTCGACGTGGGCGCCTCGACGGGCGGCTTCACCGACTGCCTGCTGCAACGGGGGGCCGCTCGCGTCTATGCCGTCGACGTTGGCTACGGCCAGCTCGACCTGCGCCTGCGCAACGATCCCCGGGTGGTGGTGATGGACCGCGTCAACGCCCGCCTGCTTTCCGTTGACGCGTTGCCGGAACCGTGCGGCCTGATCACCGTCGACGTCTCCTTCATCTCGCTGCTCAAGGTGGTGCCGGCGTTGCTGCCGCATCTGACTCCCGAAGGGGTGCTGCTGCCGATGATCAAGCCGCAGTTCGAGGCCGGGCGTGGCGCCGTGGGCAAGGGGGGGATCCTGCGCGACGAGGCGGTGCGCCGGCGGGTGATCCAGGAGTGCGCGGCCGGCATCGCGGCCCTGGGCGTGACGCCGCTGGGCGTCTTCGACTCGCCGGTCGCCGGTACCGGCGGCAACCGGGAAGCGTTCGCGCTTTTCCGCCAGGACGCCGTATGAGCCGCAAGCGCAATCATCACGTCCAGTTCCAGCGCGTCGGCATCGTCGCCAAGGCGGGAAGCCGCGACGCCCTCGACACCGCCAACGAGCTGGCCGAGTGGCTGCGCCGGCGGGGCCTTGCCGCGACTCTCGACGAAACCAGTCTGCGGGGGCGCGGCAAAGCGGCAGAGCCGCCCCCCGTGCCGGCCGAAACCTACGATCTGGTGGTGGTGCTGGGCGGTGACGGCACGCTGCTGGCCGCGGCGCGGACGCTCCTCCCCGGCATCCCCATTCTCGGGGTCAACCTCGGCAACCTGGGCTTTCTCACCGAGATCAACCGCGGCGAGCTCTATCCGGCCATGGTCGAGGTGCTCGACGGGCGGTTCAGGATCGAGGAGCGCTCGCTGTTCGACGTCGCGCTGCGGCGCCAAGGGGGCTCCTCGTCCAGCTTCCGGGTGCTCAACGACGCGGTGATCACCAAGAGCGCTCTCGCCCGCATCATCGAGCTGACCCTCCAGGTGGACGGCCACCTCATCGCCCGCTTCCGGGCCGACGGCCTCATCATCTCCACTCCCACCGGCTCCACCGCCTACAACCTGTCGGCCGGCGGTCCCATCGTCAACCCGTTGCTGCCGGTGGCCGTGCTCACTCCCATCTGCCCGCATGCACTCTCCATGCGGCCCATCGTGGTGCCCGACGCCGCGCCTATCGAAGTGACGCTGGAGACCCGGCGCGAGGAGGTGTACCTCACCCTCGACGGCCAGGAAGGCACTTCGTTGAGCTTCGGCGACACCGTGAGCCTCACCCGCAGCACCGCCAGCGTGCGGCTGGCCAAGGTCAGCGGCCGCCGGTTCTACGAGAGCCTGCGCGGCAAGCTCCGCTGGGGTGGCCTGGCGGGGGAGACGGAGGTTCCCTCCGGCGGCGAGAGCGGAGGGGGCTTGAAGTGAGCGATCCGGGCGAGTCGAGAGAGCCCCGGGACCCGCCGCCTCCCAAGGAAACTCCGCCGGACCGGCCCAAGCGCCCTGGCCGGATGCGGCGCTGGGTGGTGCGCCCCGTCGTTTGGGGTTTGCTGTTGGTCGTCGCTCTGATGGCGGCTGGCCTGTTGCTGATTCAGAGCCGCTTCGCTCACGAGCAGGCCCTGGCTCGGCTGGTGACTCTCGCCACGAACTTCCTGGGTGGCCGGAAGATCCAGATCGGCGCCGTGGACTACTCCTTCTTTCCCCCGGCGCTGGAGGTCTCGAACGTGGTGATCCCCGGCCCGCATCCGGGCGATCCGCCGGTGCTTCGCGCCCCCTTTGCCCGCCTCGGGCTCGCCGTCCGCGACCTGCGCGGGCGGGTCTTCGACCTCGAGCAGATCGAGGCCGTGCGGCCGGAGGTCTACATTCAGGTCAACGCCGACGGCAGCACCAACCTCCCGGCTTTCGTGGTCCCCAAAGGGGGAGGAGGGCGCAAACAGCTCGACGTCCGCATCGGCCATATCCTGATCCAGGACGGGGTTTTCCGGCTCAACGAGGTGCGTTCGCCGCTGTCCCTGGATGCGCGCGCCGTCTGGGGCCGCCTGAGCGGGCGAGCGGAGCGCCACGGCGAGGGCGGCAGCCGGCTCGACTACCTGGTGACCGTCCAGGAGGTCGCGATGAAGCTGCCGCGCGCCCTCCCGTACCGGCTGACCCTGTCGGCTCGCGGCAGCATCATTCCGGACAAAGGGCGGGTGGCGATCGATACCGCCCGCATCGCCGGTCCCGATCTTTCCCTGCGCACCGACGGCTTCATCGACTACCTCACACAGGTTCGCCATATCGAGCTGCACTGTACCGGCGAGGGCGCCACGCAGTTCGTGAATCGACTGGGCTACGTCACCGATCCCATCGTCGGCCCCTTCTCCTTGAAGGGCCGCTTCGACTTGCGCAAGGACGTCTGGTCGTACTCGGGAGCTCTCAGCTCGCCGCGCATCGCCACCCTCGGCCGCGTGTTCAACGATGCAGCGGTCACCTTCCTCGGCGGCATCGACCGCGTCGACGTCAAGGTCGACCGCGCGCACTATGCCGGCGGCGCCATCTCCGGGCAGGTCGGTGTCGAGTACCGGAAACAGACGCGCGAAGGAGTTCCGGTCGCCCTGGACCTCGACCTTTCGGGCCTGGAGATCCAGAAGCTGATCGCCGATCAATTCCCGGGGCAGGAAATACCCATTGTCGGTGGTCTCGTGGGCCGTGCCGGGGGGAAGCTCAAGTATGAGTTCGACCACCTGGCGCTCGTCTCCGGCACCGGCAGGGCCGACCTCCACGTCCAGGGGGAGAGCGGCGGCGGCCTGCCCCTTGAGGGCGACCTGCCCATCGCTCTCGACCGCGGCGTGATCTCGGCAACCAATCTTCATCTCACCTCGCCGGGGCAGGAGATCACCTCCAGCGGCTTCGTCTACGACATCCCGCACGCCAAGGGCAAGCTCGACTTCCAGTTGGTGAGCCAGGACGTGAGCCCGCTCAATCCGGTCCTGGCCGGCCACCCCAAGCCCGGCGAGCCGCCCGCCATGTGGCTGCCCACTGAAGGGAGGGGCACGGCCGCCGGCACCTACACCTTCGACCACGCCGATTACAATCTCCAGCTCGCGCTCGACCTTCACGACGCGGTGGCGCCCGTCACTCGCGCCGACTCCGTCCACGGCTCCCTCACCCTGAGCCCGCAGGCGGTGGACGACATGCGCCTGGAGCTCACCCGCGAAGGCGGCGCCGTCCTGGTCACCGGGCGCGTGCCGTTCGCGCCGCCGGGGCAGACCGCTGCCACCGAGCCGCTGGCGATCGCCGTCGACGCCGTGCAGTGGCCGGCCGACGGCCTCGGCTACTTCCTGCCGCCGCAGGTGAGCGGCGTCGTCAAGGGACAGCTCTCCGGCCGCGTCGACCTTTCCGGATTCGCCGAGCAGCCCGAGGCCCGCATCGACACCCAGGCCCAGAACCTGGAAGTCCAGGGCTTCGCGCTCGGCAAGGCCAAGGCCGTGGCGTCCTATGCCAAAGGGCATTTCGCCGTGCAGGAGGGACAGGTGGAGATGCCCGCCGGCATTGCCGTCATCCGCGGCAGCTACGACGAGGTGACGCAAGCCTTCGATGCCACGCTCACCGCCCCCGGGCTGTCGCTGGCGGCGGCGCCCTTCCGCGAGCCGCTCGGCGGTGCGTTGACCGGCCGCCTGTCCGTCGATGCCGCCGCCTCCGGGACTCTCGACCATCCGAAGGCGATGGTCTCCGTTCGCGGCCGGGATCTCGCTCTCGACGGCCAGCCCGTGGGCCAGCAGGCGGAGACCCAGGTGGTGGCCACCTGGACGGGCGAGCGGCTGGACGTGCAGGGCTCGCTCCTCGGCATGGCCTCCTTCCAGGGGGGAGGGCGCCTCGACCGTAGGGGCGCCGACCTGGCCGTCGACGTGCGTAGCGACAACCTGGGGGCGATCGCCCGCGCCTTCTCGCCACAACCGCTGCCGGAGCTCACCGGCTCGCTGGTGGGCACCGTGGGCCTCGGCGCGAGCTTCGGCTCCAAGCTCTATCGGGCGGCCGTCCGCCTCTCGGACCTCCGGCTGCAGTACGAAGGGCACAACATCTCCAGCCGCGAGCCCGTGGTGGCGGAGGTGACCCCGGAACGCGTGACCTTTCGCTCGTTCTATCTCGCCGAGCCGGGCACGGAGAACGAGCTGGTCGTCTCCGGCGGCTTCGGCTTGCAGCGCGGCGTTCCCCTCGACCTGCGATTCCAGAGCACTCTCGCCGCTTCCTGGGCCGAGCTTTTCCTTCCCGGCACCAAGGTGCAGGGGGCCCTCGAAGTCCTGGGCAGCGTGCGCGGCACCGTCGGCAATCCGGTGCTCAGCGGCCAGGGGGAGATCCACAACGGCCAGCTCATCCTCTCCAACCTGGCGCAGTCCTTCGACAACGTCGCCGGCACCCTGAGCTTCAACCGCGACCGCATCGTCCTCGACGAGCTGCACGGCCGGCTGGGGGGCGGCATCGTGCGGGCCTCGGGCTCGTTCTCCCTGCCGGGCGGTGGACGGGAGACGGACTACCGCTTCGAAGTGGCGGCGGACGACATCTCCCTCCGCTTTCCAGAGTTCCTCCTCAACCGCGGCAACGCCGAGCTCTCGGTGATCTCCAACGGCAACGGCGGTGGCCGGCAGATCGTGGGCCAGGTCAAGCTCCAGCGCTCCCTCTACGTCGAGGACATCACGGTCGATCCGCTCCTGCTGCTGCAGCGGCTGATCCTTCAGCGCCAGCGGTTGCTGGCGGCGGAGACGGACGACTTCCAGTCCACCACCCAGCTTGCCATTACCGTCACCGGCTCGGATGCGCTGCGCGTCCGCAACAATCTCGCCAACCTTTCGGGAGACATCGACCTGACCCTCCGCGGCAGCGTGGCGCGGCCGGTGATCTTCGGCAAGGTGAACGTCAATCCGGGCGGCACGCTGGTGTTCAACGACAACAAGTACGAGGTGCTGCGCGGTAACCTCTCGTTCGACAACGCCGCCAAGATCGATCCCGTGATCAGCCTCGTGGCGCAGACCGAGATCCAGGGCTTCAACGTCACCCTCAACCTGGGTGGAACCTTCGAGAAGCCCGACGTCCACTTCGCGTCCGACACCAACCTGGCGGATCTGGAGATCTTCTCCCTCGTCGCCACCGGCCAGCGCCCGTCGGCTGAAGCGGCTTACACGCCGCCGCCCACGGCCGACCAGCAGGCGGCTCCCGGCGACGTGGCGCGGCAGTTCCTCTACGGCCAGGCGGCCTCGGCCCTCACCAAGCGCGTCGGCACGCTTTTCGGCTTCGACCGCTTCCGCATCGATCCCCTGACCTCCGCCGTCGGGCAGCCCGTCTCGGGCGTCGGCTTTACGGTCGGCAAGCGTCTGTCGAAAGACGTCTTCGTCACCTACTCCTACGATCCCACCAACAACCGGCAGTCCGTCGTCCAGGTGGAGTGGCAACTGAGAAAGAACGTCACCCTGGTGCTGACCCAGGTGGGCGACGGCACCTACACCGTCGACGCGCAATGGGAGCGGCGGTTCTGATCCGGCTCGCTTCGCGGTGTGTGGCACCGGTCCTCGTCCTGGTCCTGCTGGGGCCGGGAGCTCTCTGCGGCCAGGCGCCGCCGGATCCCCCGCCGCCGATCGAGGAGGTCACGCCTGCGCCGGCGTCGACGCCCGACTCGCCCGAACCCGCCGGTCCGCTCGTCACCGCCATCGAAGTGCGCAGCGACGCGCCGCTCGACGAGTCGCTGAACCTCGACGACTTGATCGAGGTCGAGGCCGGCCAGCCGCTTTCCGATCTTGCCGTCCGCCACACCTTGCGCAACCTTCAGGCGACCGGCGATGCCGCGGAGCTCGAGCTCTACACTCGCGACGATCCGGCAGGGGGGGGCGTGGTGGTGGTCGTCGTGTTCCGCGCCGTGGTACAGGTGGACGAGGTCCGCATCACGGGCGAGTTGGGCTTGAGCCGCGACGACTTGCGGCGGGCGGTGCCCCAAGGCGTGGCCCAGCCGCTCTCCGAAGAGCGGGTCGTGCGGGGGGTCTACGCGCTCGAGGACCTGTATGAAAACAGCGGCTACTTCAAATCCCGGGTGCGGGTCTCGGTCGCCACCAACCCGGTGCGCCGCCGGGCTGTCATCACCTACCAGGTAGAAAGCGGTCCGCGCGCCATCGTCCAGACGATCGCCTTCGATCACCCGGTGAAGCCGTTCGAGCCGGCGACCCTGGTCAAGCAGCTCAAGCTCAAGCCCCGCGACAGCTTCAGCCGCCGCGAAGCCCGGGAGGACGCCGACCGCCTTCAGGAATGGCTGATCGGCCAGCGCTACGGCAAGGCCCGCGTCGAGTCTCCGAAGGAGGAAATCAACCGCAAGGCCGACACCGTCAAGCTCACCTATCCCATCGAGATCGGCCCGAAGATCGTGCTCAAAGTCATTGGCGCCGAAGAGAAGACGCTGCGCCGCAAGGGACTCCTTCCCTTCCTTGGCGAAGTAGGTTATGACGAGGCTCTCGTCCAGCAGGCCGTGGGGCGGCTCAAGAGCTACTACCAGCAGCAGGGGCACTACGACGTCAAGATCACGACCGAGGAGAAGGGTGACGACGCCGAGCTCCAGCTTACTTTCCGCATCGAGCCCGGGCGTGTCTACACGCTCAAGGAGATCGACTTCGAGGGCAACGAGCAGCTCGAGAATCCGGTGTTGATACAACACATGAACACCAACAGCCGGCGCCTGCTGCGTGTGGGCAGCGGCCGGTTGGTGGACTCCGAGCTCCATGACGACCTTGACAACCTGCGGCGTTTCTACGCCCTTTCCGGCTTCCCCAACGCCAAGGTGGGTCCCTCGAATGTCGAGCGGAACGGGAGTGATCTCAAGCTCGTCATCCCCATCAAAGAAGGCCTACGACAGCGGGTGCTGAACCTCAAATTCCAAGGCCTCGAGAGCCTCGACCTGAAGGCCCTGCTGCCCAACCTGGCCCTCAAGGAAGGCGGGCCTTTCCATCCCGCCCTGCTCGATCTCACCCTGGATGCCATCCGGGCGGCCTACGCCGCCAAGGGCTATCCCCAGGCCCAGGTCTCGGCCCGCCAGGAGTGGTTTACCGATCACACCGTGGTCGAGGTGACCATCCAGGCCGTCGAGGGCCAGCAGCGGCTGGCGGACCGCATCATCGTGCGGGGCAACCGGCAGACCAAGGAAGACGTCATCCGCCGCACGCTCGACCTCAAACATGGCGAGCCGATCAGCGACACCAAGCTGCTGGAGGTCGAGCGCAACCTCTATCGCCTCGGCATCTTCTCGCGCGTGGACGTGCAACTGGTCCAGGCCGGCCTCGACGCTGCGGAGCGAGACGTCCTCGTCCGCGTGGAGGAGGGAAAATCCCGCTCCCTCACCTACGGCGTCGGCTGGGACTCCGAGTCCGGCTTGCGCGGTCTCCTGGGATTTTCCGACAACAACGTTTTCGGCGAGGCCTACAGCCTGCGCACCGACGTGCGCTGGAGCCAGCGGGACAAGCGCTTCCGCTTCATCTTCAACCAACCCTCGCTCTTCGACCAGCCGGTCTCGTTGACCTCCACGGTCTTCTACGAGGACGCCGCGGAGATCAGCCTCCCCTTCGAGGTGACGCGCTACGGCGCCCGCAGTGAGGCGGTGCGTCTCTTCGGGAACCGGCGTTTGAGCCTGGCGCTCGACTACCGCATCGTCAAGTTGCAGGTCAATCCGGGGGTTGTCGCCAACGACCTCGAGCGCAACGACCAGCCTTATCAGATCACCAGCCTGGTGCCGAGCTTCTTCTGGGACCGCCGGGACGATCCCATCGCCACCACCCGGGGATGGAGCTCCCTGGTGCAGCTCCAGTACGCCTTCCCGGCCTTCCGGACGGACACCGAGTTCATCAAGCTCTTCATGCAGCAGACCGGGTTCTTCAATCTCGGGAAGCCAGGCGTGATCGCGGCCAGCCTGCGCCTGGGCGGCATTCAGCCCTACTTGTCGCTGACCGCCAATGCCGACGATCCGTTGCGGGGCTTCCCGAGCCGCGACGTGCCCATCGCCGAGCGCTTTTTCGCCGGTGGCGACTCCACCAACCGCGCCTACGGCCGCGACGAGCTCGGCATTCCCGGCGAGACCCAGATTCTCAAGACGAGCGGCTCGGGTTACCTGCCGGTGGGCGGCGACGGCCTCCTTCTTTTCAACTTGGAGTACCGCTTCCCCGTCTTCGGCGACTTCGGGGGGACGCTCTTTTACGACGCCGGCAACGTCTGGGCCGACTGGCATTCGATCCGTATCCAGGACGTGAAGAACGGCGTCGGCCTCGGCGCCCGCTACCTCTCGCCCATCGGCCCCATCCGCGCCGGCATCGGCTGGAAGCTCAATCGCGAGAAAGGCGAGTCCGGATACCAGTTGTTCTTCAATATTGGGAACCCGTTCTAGGTGGGTGATAGGCTGTGATCTGTGTCGGAGAGCCCTGAAATCGTCATTGTCGATCGCCCTATCGATCGTGCAGAGCTGGCCGGTCTGGTGGGATCTTTTTTTGAGGGAATGGTGAAGTACGTTGTGGATCTCGAGCGCCGGGTGGCGGCGGTGGGAGGAGAGCTCCATTCCGATGGAGAGCAACTCCTTCTCGATTCCGGAAGTCGCCAATCCGATCTCTGGGGAGCCAATTACTATCCTGGGAAGGGACCCGAAGCCTGTATCGAATACACCTCTCTGATCAATATCCGGCCCTCGCAAGGGAACCGGGTTATGTTGATCATGGATCCTGCGATTCGTGAACGAGTTCGGGAAATTACATTCGACTTGATCGGGTCGGGAGAACCGCTCGAATGACCCAGCACTCCTCCTTGTCTCCCGAACGATGGGCGAAGTTCAATCTCGATCAACAGATTCTAATGATCGGGAATGAGATGAATCGAGGTAAAACCTCCTTGGAGCTTCAGGACCTGCTGGAGCTTCGCCGTTCCTATGAGCGGGTCTTGCGTCTGGTTGATCTCACGGTCGAGGTCCAGAGTCGCTCCACGCTTCGGCGTGAATTGCTCCGCTGGCGCGATCTCATCGCGGAGCTGTACATCAGCTCTGAGCCGAGCGCCGCCTCCCACCGAGACGCGTTCCACTGCCTGCTCCTCTTCACGCCAGTCGCGGCGCTGCAGATCCCATACGTACTGGCCTGACGGGAGCGGAATCCCACCGGTTGACCGGCGCACCGCGGCCACGTAGACTGATTCCAGGTCGCCTCCGCGTCCAACTACTCTCACCTGCGCTCCGGGGCGGCGCGACCGGCTCCGGGCGAGAAAGTCTGTGCGCAATGACCCAGGAAAATCCCTTCGCTTCGATTGAGGAGGCCATCGATCGCTTCCGGCGGGGCGAGATCGTCATCATCTGCGACGACGAGGACCGCGAGAACGAGGGCGACTTCGCCATTGCGGCCGAGAAGGTCACTCCGGCGGCCGTCAATTTCATGGCCCGGTTTGGTCGCGGCCTCATCTGCCTGACCCTCACCGAGGAACGCTGCCGCGAGCTGGACCTTCCCCTGATGGTGGAGGCCAACAGCTCGCCGTTTGGCACCGCCTTCACGGTCTCAATCGAGGCCCGGGGCAAGATCACCACCGGCATCTCCGCCGCCGATCGCGCCGCCACCGTCCTCACCGCCATCGATCCGGCGACGCGGCCGGAGGATCTGCTCCGCCCGGGCCACATCTTCCCCCTGCGGGCGAAGCGGGGCGGCGTGCTGAAGCGTGCCGGGCAGACGGAGGCTTCCGTCGATCTCGCCAAGCTGGCCGGCCTCAAGCCCGCCGGCGTGATCTGCGAGATCATGAACGACGACGGCACCATGGCCCGTGTGCCCGACCTGGTGAAGGTGGCGGAAGAGCACGGCGTGCTGATGATCACCGTCTCCGACCTCATCAGCTACCGGCTGCGCCATGAGACGCTGGTGAGCAAGGTCGCCTCGCCCAGCCTGCCCACCGTCTACGGCGACTTCCGCATTCACGCCTACCGCTCAGACGAGACGGGCGATGAGAACGTGGCGCTGGTAATGGGGGAGATCCTCCCCGAGGAGCCGACTCTGGTGCGGGTTCACAGCCAATGCCTGACCGGCGACATCTTCGGCTCGTGCCGGTGCGACTGCGGCCCGCAGCTCGAGCAGGCGCTGAACCGTATCGCCGAGGAGGGCAAGGGCATCCTTCTCTACCTCCTCCAGGAGGGACGCGGCATCGGGCTGATGAACAAGCTGCGGGCCTACGAGCTGCAGGAGGAGGGACACGACACGGTGGAAGC
>DATIOS010000247.1:0-2463 GCA_035472915.1 Thermoanaerobaculia bacterium | reverse complement strand
CCACAATGACTTGGCGCCACAGTACGTCCGCCTCGCGGCACGGCTGGGGGGCGGCGTCGCCGCGGTCCTACTTCTCTCTTCGTTGAGCGAGTCGCTCGCCGTGCGCCGGCCGGCGTGGCCCTGGTCGCGCTCCTTGCCATGGACGGCCCGGCGGCGGGTGAGCACGGACGCACTTTTTCTGGGTCTCCACGCCCTGCCGCTGGTCCTCTTGGCGACGGCAATTCATCCCGCCGCACTCGAAGTTCTGCCGATCCTGCCCCTGCTTGCCGTGCGCGCCGCGGGAGCCCTGCGGCGAGCGCCCGAGCGGCGGACCGGGGCGGCCGGTGAAATTCTCGGCGAAGGACTGCTTCTTGCCGCCCTCGTCGCGCTGCTCCCCTGGGCTGGGCTCCCCACTCTCGCTGCCGTGCCCTTCGCGCTGCGAGCGGCGGCGGAACGGGAGCGGCGGCAGAAAGTGAGCCGCTGGCTGGAGCTCCATCATCTCGCGGCGGGCGATCCGCAGTCCTGGACCGCCTCGTGATCCGCTGCCACGGCGCATCCTACTCCTACGGCAAGGGCGAGCCCGTCCTGGCGGAGGTGGATCTCGAGATCTCGTCGGGACTTACGCTCCTGCTCGGCCCCAACGGCTGCGGCAAGAGCACACTGCTGAAACTGGCGGCGGGCATCGAGCTGCCGGACACCGGCCGGATCGAGATCGACGGCCATGATCTCTGGGTCGAAGAAGCCGCCGCCCGGCGGGGGCTCGCCTACGTTCCCGAGCAACCTGATTTGACGCCCTACGCCACGGTACGGGAGATCCTCGACCTCGTCTGCCGGCTGCGCGGCGAGCCGCGCGAGCGGGGCCGGGAGGCGCTGGAGCAGGTGGGGCTCGACCAGTTCGCTCACCGCTCGGTGCGCGAGCTCTCCATGGGCCAACGACGCCGGGCCGTGCTCGCCGCCGCCCTGGTGGGCACTCCCAGCCATGTGCTCCTGGACGAGCCTTTGGAAGCCCTCGATCGCGGCGCGAGAGAGGATCTCCTCGCCTGGGTGGACCGCCTGATCGACTCGGGAGTGACGATGGTTGTCGTCTCGCACGAGATCGAGCCCTTCGCACCCCGGGCCGTCCGCGCCCTGTCCGTGCGCGACGGCCGCTGCCTGGACGCGGGGCCATTGCCCGCTGATCCCGTGGAGCGCCTCGCCCTCCTCGATCGATTGGCGCGAGGCGAAGCGACCACCCACCTTGCCGCCCCGGGCCGGTGAGACTACGATCCCGCTCCATGTATCACGCTCCCGATTTCTCTGACGCCCGTCTTGCGTCCGCCCCTGAATGCCGCTTCGAACCGGCGCCCGCGGATACCGTGCTGCCCGATGCCTTCATGTCGACCACCAACCACCCGACCTACGCCAAGATCGGCGGCCAATGGCGCATGCCGGAGCGGCCCCGTATGGACGCTCATCTCGTGTGGGATCCCGCCACCGAGCGCCTGGTGGTGAAAGAGTTTCGCCTTGTCCAAAAAGGCGACCTGGTGGCGGTGGCCAAGGCGGAGGACGGCTCCCAGGGCGTGCTGGTGTGGGACCGCGGCTTTCAAGAAGAAGTCGACGAAACCCACGTCCCCGAGGCCTTTGCCTTCATGGCCTCGGAGGTGAGCCGGGAGAAGCCGGTCAACTACGACGCGATCTTCCACGAATTCCTGAAGAATCGTGGTGGCGACGGTTTCATCCTCTGGGTGATCGGACCGGCGCTCGTCCACGCGCGCGGACGGGTGGCGATGGAGTGGATGATTCACCACGGCTTCTGCCATGGAGTGATCACCGGCAACGCCGTCGGCGTGCACGACGTGGAGGCCGCCCTCTTCGGCACGACCTTGGGCATGATGGCCGACGGCTCGGGGGCCGCGGGCGGCCATTCCGTGCACATGCGGGCCATCAACGAAGTGAAAAAAGCGGGCTCGATTCGCGCGCTGGTGGGCTCGGGCCGGCTTCAGGGTGGCATCATGCACGCCCTGACGGTGACGGAAACGCCCTACGTGCTGGCGGGCTCGATCCGCGACGATGGGCCCCTCCCCGAGACGATTCCGTCGGCCCTCGATTCCCAGGAAGCCATGCGCGAGCTGACAGGCAGAGCCACCATGGTGGTGATGGTGGCAACCGCCCTCCACGCCATCGCCGCCGGCAACATGCTCCCCACCTATTGTGTCCGTCCTGACGGCGCGATCTCGGAGATCACCACCATCTGCGTCGACCAGACGGAGTTCGTGGTCAACAAGCTCAAGGACCGCGGCACCCATCAGGCGTTCGGCGTGGTGACCAACGCGCAGGACTTCATGCGGCTGGTGCAGTTGGAGCTACAAGGGCGGATCTAAGGGCATTCAGCGGCCGCCCGGGATAAGATCAGATCTCGGGAAAGGCGAGCTGTGCCATGGAAGTCATCACCCTCATCAATCAGTCGCGCGACAAAGTTCGCGTGGCTCTCTGCGAGCAACCCGC
>DATIOS010000246.1:0-3081 GCA_035472915.1 Thermoanaerobaculia bacterium | reverse complement strand
GACGCGCGGCGAGCGCCTCGAACTCGCGCTTCCATTGCGGTGCTGCCGTTCGACAACATGAGCGGAGATCCCGACCAGGACTACTTCGCCGACGGCATTTCCGAGGACCTGATCACCGGGCTGTCGCGCATCCGCTGGCTGTTTGTGATCGCCCGCAACTCGACATTTGTCTACAAGCACCGCCCGGCGAAGGCGCCGCCATCAAGGTGGAGTCCATCGAAGCCGCCGCTCCCGCCAAGGGCCGGTAAACAACTCCCCACTCACAGTTAGCGCTGTCGTAGGGGCGCAGCAAGCTGCGCCCCTACCGCGTCTCTCCTCAAATCTTCACCTTCCGAGTCATGATCACCGTATCGCCGTCCTGGATGGTGATGACGTCCTTGGGCCGCGCCGCGAGCAACGCCGCAGCCGTTGGCGGCAGCCCGTAGGAACGGTCGATCGCATACCAGTCCGCCGGCTGTGTCGAGCCGAGCACGACCTCGATCTCGGAGCCACCGGGCGACAAGGTGAGGTTCGAGAACAGCTTCCAGCCTTTGGCACGGTTGAGCGGCCCCCTGCCCACGTTCGTGGGGAAGGCATGACCGTCGATCTTGATCGAGTCGAGCTGGGCTTCGGCCGGAATCGCGAACATCCCCACTTGAGCTCCCCGTGGCGAGGTCAGCCGCAGGCGGACCTGACGCTTGCCTTCGACGACGGAATCCTGCTCCACGGCCAGCTCAGGTCCGGACGCTTCGAGCCGGGGGGCCGGAGCGACGAACGCCATGGCCTGCGGCGGCAGCCAGGGATAGGGCACCTCGGGCTTCGGAGCGAAAGCCGCGGCCTGGCGCAAGCTTGGGGGCAGCGGCGGAGCGCCGAACACCACCCAGCGGCTGGTGCCCGTGACGGCATCCTGATGAAGCTGAATGACGACGTTGCGCGGCACCTGCGGCGAGCTGGGCGGCGACACCATGGCTATCACGGCGCCGATCACACCCGCGGCAGCCGCCGCCAGGGGCAACCACCGCCGGCCCAGAGCACCCGCCTGCCCGGCCAGGGGAATCAAGGAGCTGTAGACGAAAGACAGCAGAATCGAAGTCGCCAGCAACCCGAGCAGCCCGAGTCCCAGGTAGAGGGAACCGAGAATCGGGAACCACAGCAGTCCCACCACCAGCGCGGGGACAACGGAAGCCGCCAGTCGCCCGCCGGCCGAGCCGCCGGTGGCGAAGATGATGCCGAGCACTCCCGCCACCAGCGCCGGCGGCAGGAAAAGATAGCTGAAACCCGGAAGGGTAACGCCGAGAAGGATGCCGAGGAGGGACCAGCCGATCCAGGTTCCTGCCCACAATCCCGCGCCGCCGAACCGCCGTCCCAGCGCTCCGCCGAGAGCCACCGTCACCGCGAGCGGCAGCAGCCAGAACGCCAGCATGGCGGGTAGCGGGTGGGCCACCCACTGCGAGGGAAAAGCGCTGGCCAGCAGCGTCTGCAGGCCGAAGGTCACCACCAGGGAAAGGAGGAAGGCGAGCAGCGGCGCCACCGCGCCCAGGGCGACCGCACCCCACGTGGCGAGGCCGCGCCGGCGGGCACGAACGGCCGCGACCAGCAACAGGACCAGGGCGAGGAGTCCAAGCACGGGGCTCAAACCCGATGACCAGCGCACTACCGTCAGGTGCAGGAGATCGAAGTAGACCGCGCTACCGCGGGGCGGATGGGCGAGGTCGGCCTCAGCCAGGCCGCGCACCGCCGCGAGAGCGTTGTCGCCATGGTGCTGGAGGCTCCCCGGAGTGGCGTCCGCCAGGTTGTCCAGCGGTGTGTGGTATTGGCTGGGGTTCTCGATGAAGGCGAAGTTCATTCCCGGCACGCCGCGGTTCAGAAAAACCGTCAGGTCGGTATCGTTGGGCATGAAGCGGTAGATGGTGGAGAACACCGAGCTGGTGAAGGGCCGCGAGGCTCGCGGCGCCCAGGCGTCGAGAAGCCAGGCGTCGTCAGGGCTGGTTTGGAACATCAGGCTGGGGCCGCTGGTGCCTCGGGCCTCCAGGTTCACCACGACGCCCACCTCGTCCGCGGTCGGGCTGCTATCGGCGAAGGCCTTGGCCCCCAGGAGGCCTTCCTCCTCGCCGTCGTCGATCAGAAACAGGACGGTATTGCGCGGCGGCGGACCCGCCTTCAGCGCCCGCGCGACCTCGAGCACGGCGGCAACCCCCGTCATGTCGTCGCTGGCTCCTGGACCGGCCGGCACCGAGTCGTAGTGGGAAACCAGCAGCACTGCCTTGCCTGCCTGCCGTCCCGGCAGCCGCGCCAGCACATTCCAAACCTTGGCGCAGCCCCATCCGGCCTGGCAGGTAGATCCCTCCTGCACCTCCGGCGCGTAACCCAGGGCGCGAAGCTGTGCCATCACCCGTTCACGCACCTGGGCGTTGGCCGCCGAACCCAGAGGATGGGGCGTGCCGTCGCCCAAGAGACCGCGCAGCACCTCGCCCGCCCGGCCCGCTGAAAACTCCGCCACCGGCGCATCCGTGCCTTTCGGCGCCGACGGCCCGCCTTGAGTGATCGCCAGCAACAGCGCCAAGCCGAGCAGCACCAGGCCGGCGATCAGCCCTCCGCTTCCCTGCGGCTCTCCTGATTTGACAGCACCTTTGGTTCCAGCCTGCTCGGCCATGGGCGATCTCCCGCGGCATTTCGCCGCTCTCACAGCATTGAATTTTCGCCACGGAGTCTAGCAGCAGGCGAGCGATTGCCCCAGGACGCTCTGGATTCAAGAGCTCGCGCCTTGCGGCCGGTTTGCGTTGCGAGGATTGACGCGCAGCGTCCCCTTCAATACCCTCGCAGGGATGACCTCCACCTCTGACGACCTTCTTTTCGGGCGGATCGCCCTTCACTACAAGCTCGTCACCCGCGAGCAGCTCGCCGAGGCCGCGGAGTGGCGAGCGCACGAAGGAAGCCAGATCCTGCTCGGCGAGATCCTCGTCGACAAGGGCTATCTGACCCGGAATCATCTCGAACAGCTCCTCGCCGTGCAACGCGAGTACGTGGCCAAACAGCAGGCGCAGGCCGCCTCCGTTCCGCCTCCTGAAGACGCCGCTGCCGCGCCCAGGCCCCCCTCGCTGC
>DATIOS010000245.1:0-6446 GCA_035472915.1 Thermoanaerobaculia bacterium | reverse complement strand
CTCGTTCGGCTTGAGGGCCATGGCGGCTTTCTCGAAGGCCGGCGGCGTCTGCCCGGCCACCACCCAGTCCAGGTCGCCGCCTCGGACCTTGGAGCCATCGTCCGAATTGGCTTCGGCAAGCTTGGCGAAGTCGGCGCCGCCCGTGAGTTGCTTGCGGAGATCCTCGGCCTTGGCCCGTGCTTTTTCCTTATCGGCGGGAGTCGCCTTGGGGCCGGCCGCGATCAGGATGTGACGCAGGTGCATACGGTCGGGCGAGCGGATCTGGTCCTTGTTCTTGTCATAGAAGTCTTTGGTGGCCTGGTCCGAAATCGCGGCCTTGGAGATCACCTGGGTCTCAACGTACTTCTGGACGGCGATCTGGTCGCGCATCTGCTGGCGCAGCAGGGCCTCGGTCAACCCCGTCTGCTTCAGGGCCTGCTGGTAGACCTCCTCGCTGGGGAACTGCTTTTTGCGGGCTGCTACCTGCTGGTCCAGCTCCTGCTCGGTAGGAGCGATGTGCTGAGCCCTGGCCTCCTGCTGGAGAAGCGTGATGCCGACCAACTCGTCGAGCACGCGGCGGTAGACGTCAGGAGTCAGGGCGACGGGCTGGCCCCTTTGGGCAAGCTGCATCTGAACCACCTGCGCGCCCTTGAGGAGATCGTCCTTCTTGATCGCCAGACCGTTCACCTTGGCCACGATGTCCGGCATCTTGTCCGCCGTCATCGTCGCCACGGCCGGATTGAGGTTGAACGAAGGCGAGCCCGGGGCGGGCGTCTGCCCCGGCTGGCCTGGTTGCCCGGGCGTGGCGGCGGCCGTAGTGGAGGCCGCGCCGGGCGTCGTCTCCGCCTTCTTGTCGGCGGGTTTGCAACCGGTCCAGGCGGCGAGCAACAGGGCGAGCCCCAGGATGGTCAACGTCAAGCGGGGCATGATCTTCTGGTTCATTTTGGTTTCCTTGAAAGGCGGAGACGGGTGGGCCGCCGCCGAATGTGAGCACGGCAGTGTAGCATTGCCGGCCTATTCCTCCCGCAGGGTCATCGCTGGATCGATGCGGCTCGCCCGCCGGGCCGGGAAGTATCCCGCCGCCAGACAGGCGGCGATCAGTAGGAAGGCGGCGCCTGCGAGCACTTGGGGATCGGTCGCCGTGACCCCGTAGAGCAGCCCCGCAAGCAACCGGCCGGCGGC
This sequence comes from Thermoanaerobaculia bacterium, assembly GCA_035472915.1. GTDB lineage: Bacteria > Acidobacteriota > Thermoanaerobaculia > Multivoradales > UBA5704 > DATARR01. The sequence continues at coordinate 5,285 of DATIOS010000245.1, read as the reverse complement.
CAAAGCGCCAAGACCGCCGAGAAGGACTCCGGCGAGCGCCAGGGCGAGAGCGCGGCGCAGGACCCAGAGTTGCACCCAACGGCGGTCGGCTCCAATCGTCAGGCGAATCGCGATCTCGCGCCGGCGCCGGCCAACGCCGTAGGCCAGCACTCCATAGGTGCCGATCAGGGCGAGGAGCATGGCGACGCCGGCCAACAGGCCGACGAGAAGGGCGCGGGAGCGGGGGCCGGCTGCAGACCCGGCCACCAGATCTTCGAGGAGGGCCGCGGGTGACAGCGGCAGCGCGGGATCGAGCTCGCGGAGCCGCCGGCGAATCACCGGCGCGTAATCCATGGGCCGCCCGCGGACCCTGAAGAGGGCTGAGAAGGTGGCGGCAGGGCGCTGAGCCCACGGCTGAATCATCAGCTCCCCGGCCGGATCGGCCAGCCCCCTCTGCTTGAAGTCCCGGAAGACTCCCAGGACCCGATACTGTTGGTCGTGCATTGCCACGAGCTCGCTCACCGGGCTCCGGCCGGGCCAGAGCCGATCTGCCAAGGTGCGATTGAGCATCAGAACCGGAGCCGTCGCGGAGCCGGAGCGGTCGTCGAACGATTCGCCTGCGAGGACGGGAATCCGCAGCAACCGGAAATACTCCGGCGTGACGAACTGCATGGTCGCGCTCAGCCCTTGAGTCCAGTCGCGGCTCGGAGGCTCCTGGCCGGCGACGTGGAAACCCCAGATCTCGGCCTTGCCGGACACCGGCAGCCGGCTGGCGAGAGCCGTCTCGCCGATCCCGGGGATGGTTTCGAGGGTTGCCAGGAGCCGCGTCGCGAACGAGCCGCGGCGGACGTCATCCGGATATTGCCAGGCGGGTAACCGGATCTCCTGGACCAGGACGCCTGGCGCGTCGAATCCAGGATCGATCGTGGCGAGGCGCCGCCAGCTTGCCACCAATGCCAGGGCGCCAACCGTCAGCGTCAAGGTCAGTGCGACCTCGACGATCACCAGCGCGTCTTGAGCGATGTGGACGAGGCTGCGCTCAGACATCGCCTGTCGCGCCGCGGCACCGGCAGCGAGGATCGCCGGCAGCAGGCCGCTGAACAGAGTGGCGACCAGGCTGGCTCCCAGGGCGAAGAGAACGACGGCCCCATCGAGGGTGATTTTCTCCAGGCGCGGCAGCTCGGCGGCCAGGACCAACGGCAGCACGCGCCGGGCCAGAACCGCCAGGACCAGCCCCACGGCACTGCCGGCGACGGCGAGAATCAGGGTCTCGACGGCGCTCTGCCGTACCAGATGAGCACGCCGGGCGCCGAGAGTGAGCCGCAGGGCCATCTCTCCCCGCCGTTCCATTCCTTGAGCCAGCAAGATATTGCTGAGGTTGACGCAGGCAATCAGCAACACCGCGACCGCGGCAGCCGACAGCAGGGTCAGGACGCGCCGGCTGTCTCCGATCACCGTCTCCAACAGCGGCACGATGCGGACGCCCGTGTCGGCGTTGGTTTCCGGATGGGCTTTCGCGAGACCGGCCGCGAGGCGGTCCATCTCGGTCCGGGATGCTTCCAGCGTTGCCCTGGGCGCCAGGCGTCCAATCGCCGAGTAGCTGTTCTCGTCCCGGACCGCGAGATCGTCGTCCGTCAGTCCGGCGGGAGTCCAGAGGCTGTCTTTTTGGCCGGGGATCTCGAATCCCGGGGCCATGATCCCGATGACCGTGTACTGCTGTCCCTCGAGCCGGATCGCCCGGCCGAGAATCCCCTTGTCCGCCCCGAAGACGTGGGTCCACAGGCCGTGCGAGAGGAGCGCCAGGTGATCGCGCCGCGCCACCTCCGCGGCCGTAAACGGACGGCCGAGAAGAGGCGCGGCGCCGAGGACCCCGAGGAGCTCCGAATCGATCCTCGAAGCGGCGACCTCCAGAGGCTCGCCGCCGGGTTCGAGGACCGCGGTGTAGCTCTCGTAGAGCCCGATGCCGCGCAGCGTCCGGCTCCTGTGCCGGAAGTCGGCGGCGTTGAGGTAGGACACCGGAATCTGGTTCCAGATCGCCGCCAGACGCGCGTTCGGCGAGGTCTTGAGGCGGCTGAGAGTCTGGTAGATCCGCACCAGCCTTTCGGCCTGCGGAAACTCGAGAGGGGAGAGAGTGCCGTGGACGACCGTGAAGGCGGTCGTCACCGCTCCCACACCGACCGCCAGGGTGAGGATCACCGTGCTGGAGACCAGGGGATTCCGGCCGAGACGCCGCAGGCTGTAGCGCAGCTCATGCCACATGGGAGAACGAGTTTTACCATGGCCTTGAGCTCTCGCCGGCCGTCCAGAAGCCACGCCGAGCGGCTCGGCACCAGGCCGGCCGGAATCTCGTACCGCCTACTTGACCCGCTACGGGCAGTAGTTCCCCTGGCCGTCCGTGCAGTCGCCGTCGACGAATTCCCAGGGATCGGGACAGCTGTTGTGGTTGAAGTCGCAGCACTGCGCGAGGGTGGCCCAGCACTGGCCGCTGTAAAAATGGGTGTCGCAGTACTTCCAGCAGGTGATGGGGGCCGTCGCCCTTGCGCTGTGCACGCTTCCGGCGGCGACCGTCAACAGAATCCCCAACAGGCCCGCGATGCGAAGGATCTTCATAGAGAGCTCTCCTTTTTCTTGACCCGGTCAGCCTTGCCAGGCTCACAGCGGTTTCGCTTCATCAAGCATACAGCAAAATCGCAAATTGAACGCACGCGGGGCTCATCGCAAGCCCGGCGGAGCTCCCCGGGCGCGCTTGCTGGCTTGGTACGCACCTTGATGTGCAAGCGGCTCCTTCTCGAGTCGGGGAGTGCCCATGCCGCTTCAACGTCCGTCCAGTCCTCAAGGAGGAGGATCGAATGATGGCAAAATCTCGTGTTTCGCTGTGTCTCCTGTTGTTGGTCGTGAGCGCTCTGCTCAGCGTCCCGGCGATGGCCCAGGTCGCGAAACAGGGCAATGATCTTCTGTCGTCTCTCTCGTTCGTTCACGAAAAATTGCGTTTGGGCGATGAGAGCGAGCCGCTGGACAATGCCCGGGCGGTCGTCGACAGGAATCTGCAGAACAGTTGGGATGCCTTTCGCATCGGGGTGGGCTCGGCTGCCGAATGGAGTGCCACGATCGACAAGCGCACCGGGCAGGTGACCTTCGCCGAAGGCGGCAACGTGGCCTGGATTCCGGGCCGCGGCAACCAGATGACTTTGCAGGACCTCGCCAGCGTTCTCAAGGGCAAGCAGCAAATCGATCTGGGAACGATGGATCTGATCGCGCGCAAATTCCTGCCGAGCGTCCAGCCCTTCCTTGGCGTCGATCCCGGCGCTCTAGTGCTCAATCAAGGGCGATCGGGACAACCCACCGGCCATCTCTGGTTCGTAGATTACGACGTCGTCCTGGAAGGATTGCCGATCGAAGGGGCGCGCGTCGTCTTCCGCGTCAACAATGGCAACCTGATCCAATACGGTTCGGAATACCTGCCTTCTCCCGGCACGCAGGTGCCGCCGACCCGTTTCTCCAGCGATCAGGCGCTGGCCACGATCTCGAAGTACATCGGCGGCTTCCAACGCGGTGATTCTTTCCGCGACTCCGGCAGCCTCCACCTCCTACCGGCCTCGATCGACAGCGCCTCGGCCGACGGCTTCGACTTCGGCAAGGGACGCGGCATCGCCAAGGTCTGGCAGTTCGTCTTCCACCGCGACGGCGTGATGGGAACCTGGCGGGCGCGGATCGACGCCTCGACCGGCGAGGTGCTCGAGCTCTCGGACATCAACGACTATGCGCTGGCCCAGGTCACCGGCGGCACCTATCTCAACTCGCCGGCCACCGGTCCGGAGGTGGTGCGGCCGATGCCCAGCGCCACCGTCTCGGGGAGCGGCACGACCAACTCGGCGGGGCTCTACAACTACTCCGGCACGCCAGGCACCTGCAGCCTCAGCGGGCCGTTCGTCAAGATCACGGATACCTGCGGCGCGATCTCGCAGGGACCGACCGACAGCTTCGGCAACATCGCTTTCGGCACGTCCTCCGGAACGGATTGCACGACGCCGGGCCACGGCGGCGCGGGCAACACCCACGCCTCCCGCGAGCAGTTCTACCAGGTCAACCGCATCAAGGAAGTGGTCAAGGGCTGGCTGCCCGCCAACACCTGGCTCAACCAGGTGCTGACCGTCAACGTCAACCTGAACCAGACTTGCAACGCTTATTGGAACGGCTCGACCCTGAACTTCTTCAAATCGGGCGGCGGCTGCGCCAACACCGGCCAGATCGCCGGCGTGTCGCTGCACGAGTTCGGCCACGGCATCGACCAGAACGACGGCACCGGCACCGCCACTGACGGCGCCACCGGCGAGTCGTATGGCGACACCACGGCGCTCATCGCGCTTCACGACTCCTGCCTCGGCGAGGGTTTCCTGTCGAGCAACTGCTCGGGTTACGGCGATGCCTGCACCGCCTGCACCGGCGTGCGCGACGCCGATTGGAACAAGCACGCCTCGCACACCGCGGCGACGCCGGACAACTTCATTCGCGTTCATTGCCCCAATGGCTCAGGCGGTACAGGACCCTGCGGCAAGGAGGTTCACTGCGAGTCGTACGTGCCCACGGAGACGATGTGGGACCTCGCCGCGCGCGATCTGCCGAGCCCCGGCACCGGCGTGGCGTGGACGATCCTCGACCGCCTCTGGTACCTTTCCCGTAACACCGCCACCAAGTCCTTCTCCTGTACGGCCGGCTCGACCTACACCTCGAACGGCTGCAGCGCCGGCTCGCTGTGGAAGGTGATGCGCGCCGTGGACGACGACGACGGCAACCTGAGCAACGGCACGCCGCACGGCGGTGCCCTGTTCGCCGCTTTCAACCGTCACTCCATCGCCTGCACGACGGACGCCGGCGCCAGCACGACCTTTGCCGGCTGCACCCCGCCCGCCGCCCCGTCCCTGTCGATCACTCCCGGCGACAACTCGGCCGCTCTCTCCTGGACGGCGGTCGGCTCGTCGACCTATGACGTATTCCGCAACGAGACGGGCTGCAACGCCGGCTTCACGAAGATCGCCAGCGGCACTTCGGCCACGACGCTCGGCGACACCAACGTCGCCAACGGCCTCACCTACTTCTATCAGGTGACCGCTTTCCCGAGCGGCAACGAGTCTTGCGCCTCGGTGCCCTCGACCTGCGTTTCGGTTTCCCCGGCGGTGGGTCCCTGCGTGCCGCCTGCCGCTCCGGCGAGCCTGACGGCCACGGCGGGAGCCGGCAGCGTGGCGCTCTCCTGGGCCGCGGTGACCGGCGCCGTCGAGTATCACGTGGAGCGCTCGACGACCACCCGC
>DATIOS010000244.1:0-2779 GCA_035472915.1 Thermoanaerobaculia bacterium | reverse complement strand
GCCCGGCCTGTAGCGTCCTCGGGCTTGAGCCGGCCGAGAGCCGCCACTTGGGCGTACCAGCGATCGACGAAAAGGCGGATCTGTCCGTCGCTGAACGGCGCGAGCACCGCCTCGGTAAAGTCCGGCAGCCGCCAATCCTGGTTGCGGTAGGCGTAGGTGCGGCTGGTGAGGAGGACCCGGCACTTGCCGAGACTCTGGACGAAGCTCTCCACCGCCTGCCGGATCTGCTCCCTCCGGGTCTCCGCTTCAGGCACCTCATCCAGGCCGTCGAGAAGCAGCAGACCGCCCTTGGACAGAAGGTTCTTCTTGAGAAAGGGAAACCACTCCGCAAGGCCTGCCTCCTCAAGATCTTTCTTGAGAAAGTCCCAGAGGTGTTGAGCGGTCGTCCGTTCGCCCGGCTGCGGCAAACCGCGGGCGGCAAAATCCCGCAGGACGATCCGAACCGGCAGCAGAGCTCCGTGATCCCAAGGCTGGGGTTCAGGCTCTTCGTGTCCTCGTCTCCATTCATCTTTCGGCAGAGGCGCTCTCAGAAGGTTCAGGCCGATTCCAGGAAGGCCGAGCGCCTCTCCGGCCAGACACAGGGCGACGAAGTTCGCGAAGGTCGTCTTGCCGCTGCCGGGATCTCCGAGCAGGACAAGCCGCGGATGGCGATTGAGTTGGGCGAGTGCGGAGAGATGAGCGATCTCGGGACGCGGCTCCAGTCGGCCGGTGCGCTCTCCCTCCGCGGGGGAGAGGGTGAGGAGGGCCGTGTAAACCGCGTCCAGGCTCAACCGGGCATCCCGGTCCCCGGAGGCCAACGCAGGGTCCACCCCGGACAGGGCCAAAGGTCGCGTCAGGTAGACCACGCTGTGGAGATAGGCACAGCGGAGATCCTCCTGACCAGCGCCGGAGGGAGGAGGGCTCCAGACGTTGACGTTGATGTCCCCCATGGCGGCCAGACCCCGCTCGCCCGCCGCCACGCTGCTGCCTTGGGCGACGGCGCCCGAACCTTGGAGCTGAGCCCGCAGCTCTGCGATCTCTGCCCGAAGTCTGGCGTTCTCCTGCTCGGCTTCGGTCGGGTCGGGCACGGCACTCTCCTCTGTTGGAGTTTCAACAGATTGTAGCGGACTTGCCTTGCGCCAGGGCCAAGGGAGGCGATCTCTGCAACCGAGGATAGAATCTCTTTTCTATGGCAGATGAAGATGTTCCTGACATCGTCATCGTAGAAAAAGTCCAGGAGATCACGTTCGCCCTGATCGGCGAAGGCGAGCCCCTGCCATGACCCAGCACGCTTCCTTGTCGCCCGAGCGCTGGGCGGCTTTCTCTCGCGACCAGCAGATCCTGATGATCGGCAACGAAATGAACCGCGCCTCGCACTTGATCCGGCTCGCCGACCAGCCGGGCGTTTTGCGGGCCTATGAAAGGGTCTTGCGGCTTGTGGATCTCACGGTCGAGGTTCAGACGGGTTATGCGGTCCGCCGTGAGCTACTTCGCTGGCGGGACCTCATTGCCGAGATGTTCGTCAGCCCCGAGCTCCATCCAGATCAGCACCTCTCCGCCTTCCGGGCTCTCCTCCAACTCACCCCGGCATCGGCGCAGCAGATCCCCTTGCTGTTATCAGATTCTCCTACGACGTCCGGCTGACGTATCGCTGCCACGCACCGAGCCGCTCTTCGAGGGTGCGGCCCAGGGCCTCCAGGGAGGGAAGGTCGGTGGGCTCGTCGGCCATCAGGGGGACGTCCACCAGCGGCTGCTCGCGGGAGAAGAGCTTGGCGAGCTCAATGAGACCTTTGTGGTCGCGCTCACCGGCCCACGAGAGAAGCTCCCAGCCGTTGGGATGGCAGGGATCCGCCGCAGGGGACGCGACGCCTTCCACCACGAAGCGGGGGTGGACGCGGTTCACCACCACGGGCCCCAGGTGATAGCCGGCCTCCTCCAGCTTGCGGGCGAAGAAGAGAGTGTCGGGAATGCGCTCCTCCCCCGCCCCCGAGACCAGGACGAAGAGAGTTTTCGGCGAGCGCAGCAGCTCTTCGACCTGCCGCGCCCGCTCGCGGAAGCCCGCGAAGAGAGGGCTGAAAGCTTGAAAGAACTCGGCCATGTCGCGCAGCAGGTTCATTCCCACCACGTCGTCGAGAAAGCGCTCGGCCCGGCGGCCGAGGGCGCCCCAGCGGGAGGTGGCCCGCAGGCGGCCCTCGTCGTCGAACCAGTCGCGGAGGGCCACCCGCAAAGCACCGCTGTCCAGGAAACCGAGGATGCGCGCCGGGGCTTCCAGGAAGTCCAGGGCTTGCCGGGTGGGCGGAGTGTCGAGGATCACCTGTTTGTAGCGCCCGCTCCCCGCCACTTCGAACAGGCGCTCGACGGCCATGTACTCGAGAATGCCGCCCAGCGTTCCCGAAAGGTGCTGATAGAAAGGATTCTCCAGCACCCGCCGGCGCGATGCCTCGTCGGGTGCGTAGCGCTCGATCAGGCGGTCGAAGGTCTGGCGGGCGTCGAGCAGGCTGGCGTAGAGGTTGCCCGGAGCGTCGAGGGCGACCTTGACCTCTTGGAGCTTCGCTTCGTCCCCCACTCCCAGCGACTGCTTCAAGCGCAGCGATGGATCGAAGGTCATCACCAGGGTATCGCGTCCCTCGCGGGCGGAGAGCACGGCCATGGCGGCGGCGAGGGTCGTCTTGCCGACGCCTCCGGAGCCGACGACGATGACCAGCGGATAGCGATCGGAGATCAGCTCCAAGGCCCCTCCCCTTCTCCTAGATGATGCCCGGCCGACTCCTTGAAACAACGGCTGAGAGCCGAAAGAAGC
>DATIOS010000243.1:0-5512 GCA_035472915.1 Thermoanaerobaculia bacterium | reverse complement strand
GTCCTGACCGACGTCGGCGGCTTCGGTGCCCCCTTCGCCCTCGACACGTCGCGGTACACCCAGCCCGTGCTGGCTCCTGGTTTCAGGCCGGCGCCTACGGCGTGCTGGCGTCGGCGGAGCGCCAGGCGCTGCCAGGCCGGCGTCGCCCCCGGTTGTTGTTTCGCACCTTCAGCCTGCGTGACTTCTCCGGTTGGGGGGCGCTCCACCTCGGACGGTTCTTCCGGCAGCTCGTTTTCTTCTGGGCCCTGGCGCTGCCTTTGGGAGTCGCCGTCCTGGTGTGGCTCGTCAGCCTGGGCGTTGGCGGGGAGGTCTGGGGAGGGCCAGCCGTGTTGGGGATCGCCGGCGGCGGACTGCTGCCGCTGGGCTTCCTCTTCCTGATCACCGGTCTGTGGAGCCACGTCGCCCAGGCCGACCTGGCGCGGGAGGGCTCGGGAGCGCTTGCCGCCGCCTGGCGAGGACTGAAGGTGCTGGGCCGCCGCCTGGGAGCGGTCACCATCCTCGTCGTTCTGTTCGTGAGCGCGGGAGTGGTTCTGGCGCTCCTCTTCGTGCCCGTCTCCGCCGTACCCGGGCTTCTGCTCTCCGGTGCGCCAACACTTCGGGCGTTCGTCCTGATCTTGCTATTCCTGCTGGAAGGGATTCCCAGCGCCCTGCTCGCCATGGTCCTTGCATCGTCTCTGGTGGCCCTGGTCCGCAGCGAGGCGCTACGCGAGATTCGCCCCGAGGTGCAGAGCGCGTGAAATCGAAGCGGTTCGTCGTCCCTCTGCTCCTGCTGACGGCGCTGGCAGCCTGTGCGCCGAGGACTCCTCCTAAGGTTGTGGCCAGGACTCCGCCGGTAGCTCCGCCCAGGAATCGGCCGGCTGCGCCGGTCCAGCCAGGTCCTGCAAAGCCGCCTGTTCCGCCGGTGCCGCGCCAGCTCGTGCCGCAGGAAACTCCGGCCGAGGCGCCCTACGACGAGAAGGAGCCGCTGCTGGTAAGGGTGGGGCTGGCGAGCGATCTCGAGGCCGTGACCTTCCCCTGCTGCGAGGAGCCGCTCCAGGTGGCTGTCGAGACGCAGGAGGTGGCCGCTGCCTCCTCGCTCAAAGTCGAGCCGGCTGCGGCGTCGGCGCAGAAAGGGTTTTACCGGGTGCAGGTGGCGGCGTTGCGCGACGAACGGCAGGCTCAGGACCTCGCCAAACGCTTGGAGAAGGAGTCCAGCCAGCCCGGCGATGCCACGTTCGACGCCGGCATCGATCTCTATCGCATCCGGGTGGGGCACTATCCCACTCGCGAGGCGGCCGAGGCCGATCTCAAGCGCCTGTCCACGCTGGGCGTCACCGGCGGCTTCGTGGTCAACGAGGGGGGGAGCGTCTCCGAGCCCGCCCTGCGGCTCACCCAGGGACAGACCTCGACGGTCTATCCCGGCCGCTGGTTCTCCGTGGCGCCCGTCTCGGGCCCGAGCGTGCGGGTGCAAGGCAAGCGCTACCGCGGACGGATGCTGGTCTATCTGAACGACCGCGGCGCCCTCAATCTCATCAACGAGCTACCGGTGGAAGATTACCTGCGGGGCGTAGTGCCCAGCGAAATGGGCCCCGAGCTCTATCACCAGCTCGAGGCGCTGAAGGCCCAGGCGGTTGCCGCCCGCACCTACACGCTGCGCAACCTCGGGGAGTTCGGCCGCGAGGGCTACGACATTTGCGCCACTCCGCGCTGCCAGGTCTACGGCGGCATGATCGCCGAGCACCCTCTTTCCGACCGCGCGATTGCGGAGACCGCCGGCCAGGTCCTCCTCTACAAAGGCGAGTTGGTGGACGCCCTCTACAGCTCCACCTGTGGTGGCCATACCGAGGACGTGCACGTCATTTTTCCCTTGAAAAGCGACCCCTATCTCAAAGGCGTTCCCTGTATGGAGAGCGGCATGGCGCGGATTGACGGCGATCTGGCGCCGGGGATCGTCTTCCCGGCTGGGTTGACGCGCCGGCTGCTGCCGGCGGCGGCGGGAGCGTCTCCCGCCGCGGTTCTCGGCGCCCGGCTGGAGCACCTGGCGCTGCTGGCCGGTCTGCCGGCTCCCCACGAGCCGCTCGCGTCGCTCGATCGCCGCGAGGTGCAGCGCTTCATCGCCTCCGTCTTCGACCTGGCGCTCGACGCCCGGCTGTTTCTGGCGCCGGAGGACATTCGTTACCTGCTCACGGATCCGCCACCTGACTGGAGCGACGAGGACCGCCGGCGGGCAGCCTATCTACTGCGCAGCGGCCTGCTCAGCGGCCCCCTCGATCAACCTCTGTCGCCGGACCAGATCGAGCGCATGCTCCTTGGCCTCGCCGAGCTGTTGCACGTGGTGCGCCGCGAGGAGACGTCGTTCTTCTCCGTCACGGATGGCAAGCTCGCCGTCCGCTCCGGCAAGGAGGACAAGGTATACAGCCTGTCGGCCGGGGTCGCGACCTTTCGCCGCCAGGGAAACGAGCTGTACAGCGCCGGCCTGAACCTGGAGCCTGGAGATCTCCTGACCCTGTTCTGGCAGGGCGACCGTCTGATCGCCCTCAATCAGGACTTGGACCTCGACGGAGTGTCCTTCGACCGCAGCAGCCCCTACAGCTCCTGGAGCCGCTTCAGGACCGATTCCCAACTCGCGGCGCAGGTGAACACCCGCTTCCCGGGCTTCGCCTTTGGTAGCTTCGAGGTTCTGGAACGGGGTGAATCGGGGCGGGTGGGCAAGATCAAGATCCTCAACGACCAGGGGCAATCCGTGCAGGTGGACGGGCTCGCCGTGCGCTGGACCCTCGACGTGCCCGACACGCTCTTCACCGCCAAGCGCCTGATGCCCAAGAACCAGGAGCCCGGCTGGCTGTTCACGGGCCGGGGCTTCGGCCACGGCGTTGGCATGTGCCAGGTGGGAGCCTACGGCATGGCCCAGCGTGGCCACACCTACCGCGAGATCCTCACCCACTACTACACCGGCGTCGAGTTGGGCAAGGTGCGTATCCGGAACCGGGCGGGCGCCGCGCGGTGAGGCGTCGCCCCAGGTGGTAGACTTTGGGCATGGCCCGGAGGCACGCTTTCATCGCCGAAGAGAACAATCTCCGGATTCCCGGGGATGCCTTCACTTTCGAAGGATTCCAGAGGTGGGTGGAGTCTGGCGAGTTTCCTGAGATCGGGCGCATCGACTACCTGCAAGGGGACATCGAAGTCGACATGAGCCCGGAAGACCTCTACACGCACGGGATTCCCAAAACGGCGATCTGCGCGGCCTTGCACCTCCTGATCTCAGGCCGGAGTGGGGACGTCTACGTGGACAGCGCCCGCGTCACCTCGCGGTTCGCCGGGCTTTCTGCCGAACCGGATGTGGTGGTGGTGCTTTGGACCTCCCTGAAAAACGGACGCGTTCGATACGTACCAGCTGCCGTTCAGAAACCTGACCGCTTTTCAGGGATCGAAGGCGCGCCGGATCTGGTCGTGGAAGTGGTGAGCGACGGCTCGGTGACCAAAGATTTGAAACTCCTCCCACCTATTTACGCCAAGGCGGGAGTCCCTGAGCTGTGGATTGCGGATACACGCAAGGATAAGGTGATATTTCAGATTCAAACTCTTGAGGACGGCAGGTATGTGGCCGTAGCGCCGGATCAGGGAGGCTGGATGCGCTCTTCCCGCCTCGACCTCGAATTCCGGCTGACGCGCCACAGGACGCCGATGGACTCCTGGCACTATGCGCTTGAGCATAGGGAGAGTTGAGGGACGTCTCAAAAGTCGGCAGCGACTCGGGTGATTTGTCGCCCGTAGGGTCTTCAGGCCTGAAGGGCCGAGATTCTTTAGCCTGGGGCGTAGCCCTAGGAAAGCTAATGATTATTTTTCAGCCCTGTAGGGGCGAGATAAAGGCCGGATCTCGCCCCTTCAGGGCTGGTTTTTGGGAGGCCTACGTTTCCTAGGGCGATGCCCCAGACTAAAGGATCTCGGCCCTTCAGGCCTGTGGGACGTAACGATGTGGCGCACGGCGACGGTGAAGCCTTTCCGGACCAGTGCGCTGGGAAAATGCGCTGTGGAACCCTGAATCCTTTTCGCCCCCTGCTAGCATCTGCTGAATGTCCGCCAGCGACTCTCACGTGGCCGCGGGAACGAGCCGGTATCCCCGCTCCGCCCACGCCACCATCCGGGGTCCGAGTGCCTGCCGGCACCTCGAAGACGGGAAAAGCGAGAGGCCCCATTCGCCGATCGCTTCGATCGTCGCCCGGAGAGTTGGAGCGCCTGCCGAGCCATTTCGGACAGCACACGGCCGAGCCGCTTGATAGTCGACTTCATGGCTCAGATGGTACACCCGCCGGTCTATTCAACCTCCGCGTGCCCGGCAGGAGGTGGTAAGCTCCCTGCTTTGAGTGGAGCCGAAACCATGGCCGTCCAAGACCTGATCAAGCGCCCCTCCCTGGTGCCGCAGCCTTCCGCGTCCCACCCTGAGCGCAATCCGGGAACTCCCCTGGAGCTCGACTGGGTGCGCGAGGTCCGGGTCAACACCAGCGCGGCCGAGCGCCGGGCGGCCACCCTGCCCAAGCGCCGTACGGTGAAAAAGGAGTGGCAGGCGGCCTGGTACCTGCGCGCCATCACCTGCATCGATTTGACGACGCTGGCCGGGGACGACACTCCCGGGCGCGTGCGCCGCATCTGCGCCAAGGCGCGCCAGCCTGTGCGTCGGGATCTTCTGGAGGCGCTGGGCGCCGATCATCTCGACATCCGGACGGCTTCGGTCTGCGTCTACCACAACCTGATCGAGACCGCTCGGGAGGCGCTGGCGGGATCCGGCATTCCGGTCTGTGCCGTGTCGGCGGGCTTTCCGGCCGGGCAGAATCCGTTTCCCCAGCGCCTGGCCGAGATCCGCGAATCGGTGGCGGCGGGCGCCGGGGAGATCGACATCGTCATCAGCCGCGCCTACGTCCTCACCGGCAACTGGCAGGCCCTCTATGATGAGATCCGCGCCTTTCGCGAGGCCTGCGGGCCGGCCCATCTCAAGACGATCCTCGCCACGGGCGAATTGGGAACGCTGCGCAACGTGGCGCGCGCGAGCCGGGTCGCCATGATGGCCGGGGCGGACTTCATCAAAACTTCGACCGGCAAAGAGAAAGTCAACGCTACCTTGCCGGTCTCGCTGGTGATGGTGCGGGCGATCCGCGACTATCGCGAGCGCACCGGTTTCCGTGTCGGCTTCAAGCCAGCCGGGGGGATCTCCACCGCGCGCCACGCCACGGACTGGCTGGCCCTGATGAAAGAGGAGCTGGGCGACGCCTGGATGCGCCCCGCCCTCTTCCGCCTCGGTGCCTCGAGTCTCCTGGGCGACTTGGAGCGCCAGCTGGAGCACTACGCCACCGGCCGCTACTCGGCTTCCTTCCGCCATCCTTTGGCCTGAGAAGAATCTATGGCGACCATCGCAGAGATCTTCGAAACCCTGGAGTATGGCCCGGCGCCCGAGAGCCCGACCGCGCCGTCGAGGTGCTGCTGGAGGTGGCCCGGGAGAACGCGCCGCTGTTTCAGCGCTACTTCCGCCTCAAGGCCG
>DATIOS010000242.1:0-6341 GCA_035472915.1 Thermoanaerobaculia bacterium | reverse complement strand
CATTGATCGCCATCCGTGCGGAATTCCCCGAAGCCCGCATCCTCATGCTGACGACGTTCGAAGGCGACGTCGAGATCCAGCGCGCCTTGCAAGCCGGCGCGCGCGGCTACATGCTCAAGAGTATGCCGCCCAGCGAGCTCCTGGCGGGGATCCGCGAGGTGCATGCGGGGAAGAAACGGATTCCCCCAGAGGTGGCGGCCCATCTCGCGGAGCACCTCGGCGAGGAGGCCTTGACCACGCGGGAGTTGGAGGTCCTGCAGCAGGTGGCCGGCGGCCAGCGAAACCGGGACATCGCCGGACGGCTGTTCATCACGGAAGAGACGGTCAAGGTCCACGTCAAGCACATCATGGAGAAGCTGGGCGCGAAGGATCGTACGGAAGCGGCTGCAATCGCCCTGCGCCGCGGCATTATTCAGCTTTAAAAACATTTTCACGATGCGGGGCGTGCGGGAATACCACGATTGGGGGATTCGCCGCGAACGGCAGTCCTGTAGCTTGGTCAGATGCAGAGGTTGTTTCCCGCGTTCCCGCGCGGACGGCCTGGCGTGGGCCTGCTGCTATTGCGAGCAACGGTCGGTCTCGCGCTGATGGTCCAGGGCGGAGCTTGTCTCACCGGTGGGAACCCGGGGAGTTGGGAATCTGTCCTCGGCGTGGTGAGCGTTCTGATCGGCGTATCGCTTCTGAGCGGATCCCTCACTCCGTTCGCTGCCCTCCTGGCGGAGATCGTCAGCTTGGGTATCGCGTTCTCCTGGCTGCCGCCATCCATCCCCGACGTGCTCGGTGGCCCACCCGCGACGATCTTCCTCGTGGTGATGGCGGCCGCCGTGCTCCTTCTGGGCCCTGGGGGATTCTCGCTCGACGCGCGATGGTTCGGACGCCGCGAGGTCGTCATTCCCCCTCCGACTCACCCGACTTAGGTGGGCAGCGCAACGGGGTTGCGCACTTTCCAGACACCCTCAGAAGAGAGGGCTTGACAGTTCGACTACCCTGGATTATGATTTTGATGACTCAAAATTGAATCCTCAGCCCATGAAAAACTCTCTCTCTCGCCGCTCTCTCCTCCGCCTGGCCGGCCTGGGCACCCTGGGCGCCGGCCTCGTCGCCGCGGTTCCGGGACGCCGGCTGGCCGGCGAAGCGGCGCCGCCCGCCGCGGGCTACGGCCCGCACCACCACTCCAACGCCCACCGGATGGGAGTGGTGGGGAGGGTCTCCACCGAGGGCTTCGATCCGGCCGCGTTCCTCCGTTCGTGGAACTTCTCCCATCTGCCGGAGCCCGAGCGCTCGCGGTACTACCGGGCCACCCCGCGGAGCGACGGCTCACTGCTGCACGAGTATGAGATCTACGCCGTGGACCGCGAGATCGAGATCGCCCCGGGCCTCTTCTTCCCGGCATGGACGTTCAACGGCCAGGTGCCGGGGCCCACGATCCGCGCCACCGAGGGGGATCGCATCCGGATCAACTTCCTGAACCAGGGAACGCACCCGCACACCCTCCACTTCCATGGCTGGCACCCGCCGGCCATGGACGGCTCGTTGCCAGGACAGGAGGTGGAGCCGGGCGGGCGCTTCGTCTACGAGTTCGACGCCGAGCCGTTCGGCCTGCATCTCTACCATTGCCACGCCGCGCCGCTGAAGCGCCACATCCACAAGGGGCTCTACGGCGCGTTCATCGTGGACCCGAAGACGCCGCGGCCGCCGGCCGACGAGATGGTGATGGTGATGAACGCCTTCGACACCAACTTCGACGGTGAAAACGAAGTCTATGCGGTCAACAGTGTGGCGCACTTCCACATGATGGACCCCATCCCGGTGGAGGTGGGCAAACCGGTGCGGATCTATCTCGTCAACGTCACGGAGTTCGACCAGCTCAACAGCTTCCATCTGCACGGAATGTTCTTCAAGGTCTACCGCACCGGCACCTCGCTGGAGACGCAGGAGGTCAGCGACACCCTGATGCTGTGCCAGGGGGAGCGGGCGATCCTCGAGACGACGTTCCGGTACCCGGGCCAGTTCATGTTCCACGCCCACCAGAGCGAGTTCGCCGAGCTGGGCTGGATGGGGTTCTTCGACGCCAAGGAGGCCGCCGGTGAAGTCTGAGTGGGTGTCTCAAAAGTGGTTGACGACGACGCCTATGCCGCCAGGGATTGAAATCACCTGGCTACCCTCTGTAGTCCCTATGGGACACGGGAAGAACGAAATAGCAGTCCCGGAGTGGACAAGCGTCGGTAGCCAGGGATTTCAATCCCTGGCGCCAGCGATGTCGCAATCTCCCCTTTTGAGACACCCTCTGAGGCGGGAGGTCGCATGTCTCGGATGACTCGCATCGGGCTGGCGCTCCTGCCGCTCGTCCTCCTCGCCGGGCTGCTCGTCTGGATCGTGAGGTCGGGCCCGGCGAAGGCGGTTCGGGGTGAGGCGCCGCCGGTCGAGGTGCTCCGTATTCAACGGATCGAGCTGGCGCCGGAAGAGATCACCGTCTCGGTGCTCAACGACGGACCGGACCCGTCGAGGATCGCCCAGGTGCAAGTGGACGACGCCTACTGGAGCTTCGCCCAGGAGCCGGCCGGGGAGCTGCGCCATCTCGGGCGGGCAAGGCTGCGGATTCCCTATCCCTGGGTGAAGGGCGAGGCGCACGTCGTCCGCCTGGTGACCTCGACCGGCATCACCTTCGAGCGCGAGATTCCGGTGGCGGTCGCCACTCCGCGGCCGAGTTGGCGCTCGCTGTGGGTCTTCGCCCTGATCGGAATCTATGTGGGGGTCGTGCCGGTGGCGCTCGGCCTGCTCTGGTATCCGCTCGCCGGCCGCCTCGGGCCGAAGGCCATGGACTTCCTGCTGGCGCTTACCCTCGGGCTCCTCCTGTTCCTGCTCGTGGACGCGCTGCACGAAGGGTTCGAGGCGGCCTCCGGTTTGGCCCAGGCCTTCCAGGGCGTGGCCCTCCTGATCTTCGGCGCCGGTGCCGCCTACCTGGCCCTCGAAGCGCTGGGCGGCTGGCTCTCCCAGCGCAAGAGCGATCTGGGCGGCGCCTGGGTGACGGCGCTCCTGCTTGCCACCGGCATCGGCCTGCACAACTTCGGCGAGGGGCTGTCGATCGGCGCCGCGCTGGCCCTGGGCGAGATGGCGCTGGGGACGCTCCTCATCCTCGGCTTCACCCTGCACAACACGACCGAGGGACTGGCGATCATCGCGCCCATCGCCAAGAGCCGCGTGCCGGTCAGCCGGCTGTTTCTGCTCGGGCTGATCGGCGGTGTGCCCACGATCGCCGGCGCCTGGCTGGGGGGCTTCGTCTACTCGCCGGTGTGGTCGGTGCTCTTCCTTGGGCTCGGTGCGGGCGCCATTGCGCAGGTGATCGTCCAGATCACGCGCGGCGTGGCCGGCGGACGGCCTCTCGCCGCCTATCTTCAGAGTGCGCCGGCCGTGGCCGGCTTCTTCACCGGCTTCGCCGTGATGTACAGCACCGGAATGCTGATTCAGTGAGGACTGCCATGAGCCGACTGAAAATATTGCTTCTCGCCGGTCTTCTGGTTGGTGGCGGCATCGCCCTCTCGGTGCGCGCCGCGGTGCGCACGGAGCCGCGCGAGCTCACCCTGATCGCCCGCGACATGGCCTTCTACCTGCCCGGCGATCCGACGCCGAACCCGACGCTCGTCGTGGGCCGCGGCGAAAGGGTGCGGATCACCCTGCGCCACGAAGACCCGGGCATGACGCACGACTTCGCGGTCGAGTCGCAGGCGGTGGCCACAGATCCCCTACGCCGGGCCGGCACCACCACCGCCGTGGTCTTCCAGGCACCCAGGCGGCCGGGTGAGAGCGAGTACGTCTGCACCTTTCACCGGTTGATGATGAAAGGGGTCTTGAAGGTCCGGTAGAATGAAGCCGTGAAGAATTTCCTGCGCGCCGCCGCCGCGCTCGATGAGTCTGCTACGCTGCTGTCTATATGCCCCAAGAACCTCTCCCGCCGACCGGCGAGATTATTCTTTACCAGACTGAAGACGGCCGCGCACGCGTAGAGTGCCGCTTTGCCGGCGAAACGGTCTGGCTCACGCAGGCCCTGATAGCGGAGCTCTATCAGAAAGACATCCGGACCATCAACGAGCACCTCCAAAACCTTCTCGAGGAAGGAGAGTTGGATCCGGCGGGAACTATCCGGAAATTCCGGATAGTTCGCTACGAGGGAGCGCGGGAAGTTGCCCGGATCATCGATCACTATAACTTAGAGGCGATCCTGGCCGTCGGCTACCGGGTCCGCTCGCCCCGAGGCGTCCAGTTCCGCCGTTGGGCGACGACTCGTCTGAGCGAGTACCTCGTGAAGGGCTTCACGATGGACGACGAGCGTCTGAAAAACCCGCTCGTCGAGGGTTCGGGCGTCCCCGACTACTTCGATGAGCTGCTGGAGCGCATTCGCGACATTCGCGCCAGTGAACGGCGTATGTATCTGCGGGTCAAGGAGATTTTTGCGCTCGCTGCCGACTACCAGCCCTCGGCGCCGGAGTGCGTGAAGTTCTTCAAGATCATGCAGAACAAGCTGCACTTCGCTGCCACCGGTAACACAGCGGCTGAGCTCATCGCAGCACGTGCCGACCACACCAGACCCAACATGGGGTTGACCTCGTGGAAAGGCGACATCGTCCGTAAAGCGGATGTCACGGTCGCGAAGAATTACCTCGGCGAGGAAGAAATCTCGGAGCTGAACCGGATCGTGGTCATGTGGCTCGACTATGCAGAGGATCAGGCGAAGCGCCGGAAGCAAGTCTTTCTCCGGGCCTGGGAGGCCAAGCTGGACGAGTTCTTGGCCTTCAATGAACGGCGTCTTCTGCCCGATGCAGGAAAAGTGAGCAAAGAGGACGCTGATGTCCGTGCCGAGGTGGAGTACGAGGAGTTCGCGGCCCGCCGCCGCGCTTTCCTCGAAGCCGAGGCGGAAGCATCCACTTTTCAGAGTCTGCAAGGGAAAGTCAGGCAGCTTCCCGCTCCTAAGCCAACTCGGCGGGCGCGAAGGAAGAAGCCGTGAGCGGTGGTTTTCTTTGGTGGTCTGGGCCGCCCGGACGACTTATCCTACAGCGGCGCAATGAGGGTCTCATCGGCGGATTCGGGTCCGGCGAGGGGCGGCACCACGATCCTGCTAGAATGAAACCCGTGAAGAGCTTCCTGCGCGCCGCCGCCGCGCTCACCGTCGCCTCGTTGATGCTCGGCTTTTTGGGAGCGCCGGTCTGTTTCTCCTCGGCCTGCCCGATGAGCGGTGCCGAGCGGGCGGCGTGCAAGGCGATGGGGCGGGAGTGCTGCGGGACGACGGGCGGCCAGATATCGCATGCGCCGGCGGCTCCCGTGCTTGTCCTGGCGGCCGTTCCGGCGGCCTTGACGCTCGCCGCTCCCGCGGTGGAACCGGCCAGCTTCGCCGATCTCTCCGGCACCATCGCCGCCGCCCCCGCGATCCTCCAGAACGTCGGTCTCTTCACCCTCTTCGACGTCTTCCTGATTTAAGCGTTCCCCAGGAGAAGTGTGTCCGGCCGCGGCCTTCGGGCTCGCGGAGCACTCCACTTTCCTCGGGAGACACGCGATGTTTCGATCAGTTTTCAGTGCCATTCTGTTCCTGCTCCTAGCCGCTCCAACGCCGCATTCCGAGACCGCCTGGCGAGAGGTCCTAGCGGCGGCAATTCACCGCGCCACCCTGCAGAACCCGCGGGTGCGAGAGACGGAGGCGCTCGTCGAGGCGACCCGGCATGGAGTTGCGCTCTCATCCATACTCCCCGATCCGGAGATCGAGCTCGGCCTCAAGGACGTACCGGTCGGCCAGCCGTCCTTCACCCGCAGCGATTTCACCATGGAGATGGTCACCGGCCGCCAGCGCCTCCCCGGGCGGGGCAAGCGCTCGGCGCAACTCGCGATGGCTCAGGCCGGCGTCGAGGGCGCCACGGCGATGCGGGCGCGCGAGATCGTCGAGATCGCAGCCGACACCGCGGACGTCTTTTTCCAATTGGCCGCAACGGATCGCAGCCTCGCCATCCTGGAAGAGTCCCGCCAGCGACTGGCGGACGCCGAGGCTTCGGCCACCGAGCTCTACAAGGTCGGCAAAGCCGGGCAGTCCGACGTCCTCCAGGCCAGTCTGGAGAAGACGAGCCTCGAAGAGCAGCTCTCCTCCCTTCGGGCGGAACGCAGGGCTCAGGCCGCGCGCTTCAATACGCTCCAGTGTCTTCCCGCCGAAGCTCCCGTGCCGCAGATCGGGTCCATCGAGCCCGACCTTGCGACACCGGCTGCCGCCGACCTGTTGCGGCAGGCCATGAATCGAAGCCCGGCTGTGTCGGCAGCCAAGGCAGAGGTCCACCGCGCCGAGCAGGAGCTGGAGCTGGCGC
>DATIOS010000241.1:0-7138 GCA_035472915.1 Thermoanaerobaculia bacterium | reverse complement strand
GCGGACGGCTCCCTTGATACCGCTTCCGGGCAGGACGGGCGTGCCCGCCGCCCGGGCTCCCTGCTGGGCCACGATCTCGCCTCCGGGAGTCGTGGTGAGGGCGAGGCGCCCCGTGCCCGGCGAGACGTATTGGCCGGGAGGAGTCTCCAGGCTCAGCGTGAGGACGCCCGTCAGGAGATCGCGGGGCCAGACGTCGTGCCGCTGCGAAGGGTGCCGTTCAGGGGCCCCCGGAGGACGGGAGAGACCGTGGCGTCCCATCACCGCCTCCCCAGATAGGCTCTCAAGGGTCCCCCGATCAACAGCTTTTCCAGCTTTCCGATCTCCTCCGTCCCCTGGAAACGGATGAGGCGAAAGAGGCCGGGGCTCGATGTCTCCTCCGCCACGGGAGAGTCCTCCACGTCGGTTCCGGGAAGGCCGTATTCCTTGGTGTCGTGGTTCGTCCGGCGCGCGCCGGTGAGCTTCCCGGTCTGGGAGTCGAGGAAGCCGAGCTCGACCGTTAGGTCCTCCACCTTGACGCTCCCCATCCCTCGCGCCTTGCCGCCGCCGATGCGCACCAGTCCGCGGCCGAGATCCTGAAGGGCCGCCAAGACGAGCCCCAGTTGCCAGAGGGAGAAATTCTCGCCGCTGACGCGAGTTTCGAAGCCGCCGCCCACCACCACCTCGGTGTCATAGAGAACGCCGGAGCTGGCGGCCTGGGACCGGCGCTCGATGCCCACTCCAGCTCGCACCTCCGTGCGATTGGTCGCCTCTTCCTTCCCGGGGGCCGGATAGGCGTCCGAAACGCGGAACCGGCCGGCCATCTTGAGCGAGCCGAAAGTGAAGCAGGCCGGGCAGTTGCCGTCGTGCGGATACTGCTTGGGATCAGGATTTCGATTTCTCGAAGAGCCGCACGTCGCAGGATCGGAGACCTGGGTGGGATCGCAGGCGAACCGATCGGACGACCGGAGCAGCCGCTCACAGTGGGAACGGATCACTCCCTTGAGGCCGGAGCCGGCGAGGAAGACGGTGCTTTCGCCGTCCTTGTGGGTGCGCTGGAACTCCATGTCCGCGGGTCCGGGATCGATCCCCACGGACTGGGCGCGGACGACGATCGGCCCGTCGGGAATCAGGTTGAACTGGAGTTTTGCCGTGTTTTGAAGGGTTCGGAACATGATTTCATCCTTGGCCCACGCTTTGGGTATCAGGTTGGGATTCGGGCGCGTTGACGAAGTCGGCGAGGTCTTTCAGGGCGGCAAGGTAAGGGGCCAACAGGTCCGGGACGGAGCCGAAAACGTTGTCCGCCGCCGCTTCGGGCTGGCGCTGCAAAAGGTCCTTGGCGTCGAGGATCCGAGGTTTCGTCACCTCGACGGCCATCCAGCCGAGCCCGCGTGCCGACTTGCCGCCGAGCAGAAGGAGGCCGGTGTCGAGCATCCAAAGGGCCTGGGCCAGGAGTCCAATCTCGAAGTCGGCCGGGTTCTTGAAGCGAACCGTGGCCGCGAAACAGGTGCCGGCCGGCACGACTTCCAAGTCGTACTTGACGCCCGTGGAAGCGATCCGGTTGTCGCGGTCGATGCCGACGCCGTCGCGCAGCTCGACGGCCACGTCGCCGTCCGTCAGCGCATCGGAGATCTGGAGGCGCGAGGCGTAGGAGAAACCTCCGGGCTTGTCGGCGGCGGCTCCGAAGAGACGTTCGGCAAGCGATAGATCGCGCCAACTGGCGACCAGGCTCTCGGTAGGATCCGCAAGACCCGCTTCGGGACCGACCGCGTCGCCGGCCAGGCCCAGCGAGAGGCAAAGCGACTCGATGCCGGAGCGCAGGACGCCGCGGAGCGAGGAGCCGGGGATCAAGGGGCGGCCGGATGCATCGCGCATCACCGGCAGATCGCTGCCGACGAGATCGCCGCTCTTGCCGGCACCGATGTGAAGCCCGGTACGGCAGGTCAGAGTGAGTTTGAACAGGATCATTCGCTCGAGGCGCGAGTGCAGTCGGGGACGGAAGTCGCGGCGGTCCACGGTCATCTCCTCTCGGTCAGGCAGTCAGATAGACGTAATGCCGAACGAGATAGCCGAAGAAGCTCTGGATCGCCTTCCGCCGCTTGTCGACGTCCGGGAAGGCCTTGCCGATGTCTTCGAGCATTCTCAGCACTCCGGCATGGATCAGCGACCAGAACTTCTTGGTGGACTTGCGCCCGGTCTGATAACGAATGAAGTTCCTGAGGACGGGAACCTCCGACTCGGACTGCGCGATCTGCACGAGGTTGCGGAGCTGCGCCGTCTGGCCGCGGAAGTCCCGGTCGTCCTTGACCCTGTTGAGGATTTTCTCCGCCTCGTCCACGAGCCAACTCTTGGTTTCAGGAGCGAGATCGCCTTTCATGATTTCTCCTTCGAAAGTCCTGCGAAAAGTCCGAACCGGCCGCAGCCGCCGACCCGATGGCGGCCGACGCCGTGGAGCAAAGTGATCAGGAGCTCGCCGAGTACCCGCTCCAGAAGGGCTTCCTCCACGAGGTAGACGAACACGCTGCCGGCACCCACGGCGGGCACCAGCTCCTTGAGGGGAGCTCGGCCCGGCGTCTGGTCATAGCCGCCGGAGGCGCCGGGTTGGAGGAACATCCGTACAGGCTTCAGGTTGGCGAGGCCGAAGTCGTTCAGCGCCGGCTCCGCCAGCGGATGGGGAGCCTCCGGATCTGTGGCGACGAAGTCGGAGAGGGCCACCAACGCCAGCGGCAAGGGACCGCTGGCGAAGCCCGCCGCCGCAATCGGAAGGCCTGTCCGGCGGACGAGTTGAGCGGCACAACGATCGATCTCCGCGGCGAAAGCGCGCACGGCGCCGATTCCCGCCGCCGGAGGCGCGGCCTCGAACCGCACTTCAAGCGCCACCTGGCCCAGACCGCGATTGCGGCCAGCGCCGATCAAGACAGGAATCCTTTCCAAAAGGGCGAGATGGCGCAGAGCGCTCGCCGGCCCCTCGACGACGGAGACGAAGGTCGTCGGGCGCCGCTCCGTCTCGTCTCGTCCGTCGCCGCGATCCGCTCTCGCGCCGGGCAACAGCCAGGCCTCCAGATGCTCGATCGAGAAAAGCTTTCCTTCCGCGGAGGCGCCGGTGGCGCGATCGATCGAAACCCGGGTGCGCCGGCGGCGGATCAGCTCCTCGTCGGGCCGCGCATGCACGGCATCGAAACGGTCGTCGCCGTCGTCGGCGCGCAGGTAAACGCCTTGACCGCCGAGGATCTCGTTGACGCGCTCACGAGCCAGCTCGCGGACCAGAATGTCGTCGTGATGTTCTGCCAGTCCCCGCCGCTGGCGCCGGGTAGCGGGCGCGACGGTGGGCTCGGCCAACGGATCGAGAGCGAGCAGTGCGTCGCCGAAGCTCACCGGCTGGGCTTCGTCCAGGAAAAGGGCGCGGAACTCCGCGCTTTCCGGCACGAGCTTCTTCTCACGCAAGAGCGCCCAAGCGACAGCCCCGCGCACGGTGGTTCCCGGAATGTAGAGTCGCGTGGCGTGATGGTTGCCGAAGGGGCCGCCGTCGCCGAAGTGCGCCGGCTCGGTGAGAGTGAAGACGAGGCGGGCTCTCTCCGCCGTGTCTGCGTCGCCAAGGACCCGCGTCCCTCCCAAGTCGCCCTCTTCGAGCCAGCGGATCGAGACGGCGCCGCCTCCCTTCGATTTGCCGGCGCCAACCGCATCCGTCGTCTCCGTCGCCGCCCGCAGCATTTCCACGTCGCTACCCTCGGCCTTGCCGAGTTGGAGCGGCGCGCGAAAGACGAGGGGCTCGGCAGCCATTTCGGCGACCTCGCGAAAGAAAAGCTTGGCCTGCGCCGCGCTCGCCAGGTCGTCGTCGATCTCGAGTCCTGGACGAACCGAAAGGGCGCGCAGCGCCGCCGCCGGGTCGACCGGCAGGGCGTCGCCGAAGCGCAGCGCACCTTCGAGCGAGCCGCCGCGTTTCCGGAGCGGACCCGATTGCCCAAACAGGCGAGCCACCAGGTCGTTGGGGCGAGGTGCCGTATCGATGGGATAGGGGCCCGCGGCGGGCTGATCCGTCCCATGGAGCAGCGCCTCGAGCTGCAGGCGGACCGCGCCGCGCAGGGCGGTGGCCGGAATGTAGGGAATCCAGTCCTGGCCGTCGAAACGGCGAGCCGTCGAGAGATCGACGCCGAGGTCGGAAGCCTGGCCTCCGGCGACGAGGAGGTGTCCCTGAAGGGTGATCTCGAGTGTGGGCATGGTTTTAGATCAAGCCTCGGCCTCGCCTGCAAGCAGGTCGAGAAAAGGTTGGAGCTCCAGGAGATCGGGAATCCAGGTCCCCTGCAAATCAGCGGAGAGATTACGCAAGAAAAACCCTTCGATCCCGCCGGGTTGGGCGAACGCGTCGGCTCCCATCCAATCACGGTAAGCCTTCCCAGCCGGCAATCGCGCGATCTGATAGCGCAAATGGTTGAGAAAGACTTTCCGCCCCTCCACGGCGCCCGACTGGAGGGCATAGAGCTGGGATTTGCCGAGCTTCGCCTTCTTCGCCTGGCGCGCCCGGACGATCAGAGCGGAAAAGTCGTCACAGGTGTAAGGCCGGCAGGTGCGCCGGAAGGCCGGATCGTCCGTCTTATAGGCGAGAGCGCGAGCCGAGCGCAGATCCTCGCTCCAGGGTGAGGAATCGGTGAGGACCGCAAAATCGATGGAAGAGACCACACGGCCGCGGCCTGGGCCTTGGAACATCCCTTTGGCACTCTTCAGCAGGGCGCTCGCGATCTCATGCTGATAGCGGACGGGAAAGCCGAGGTCGCAGAGCACCAGGCCCGCGCCGAGAGTGAGCTTCGGCGAGCCGGCGGCGGCGAGAAGCGCCGACAAACCGGGAATGCGGGAAGCCTCCTCGTCGATCCAGGAGGCGAGGTGTTCCGCCACCCGCACGGCGAGAGCGCCCGGAAGGATCCAGATCGCCTCGTCGCCGCCGCCGAGGAGACTCAGGCGAATCTCGCCGGCATCGGCATGGGTGAAGTGAGTGACCTCGGCGTCGACCAGCTCGCGGGCCTGCTCGAAGACGTGGCTCACCGCCGTGCTTGCAAACCGCAGCTCCGCCAGCGACTGGAGGCGCCCAAAGAGGTTGCCCATGGCGTTGCCGTCAGCGTAGAGAAAACCGAGATATCCGGCTTTCGCGCCGGCACCGAGGTTCTTGCCGAGAGCTTTCTCGAAGCGCTCAGCGATGTCCTCGAAGGAATTGCCGGCGATGTGCTTGCGCCCCTCCTGCCAGCGCAGAGCGCAAGGCACGCAGAGATTCCCTTCCGGCTTGCCGTCCGGCCCCAGGCGGGGGCTCTCGGTCGGGCCGGCTTCGCGGTCACGGCAGGAGACGCAACGCGCCCGATCGCCCGCAACGCGCCGGCGCTCGGGGAGGCTGGCGTCCTTCCGTGCGCGGATACGGTCCCGCAGGCGCGACAGCACCGCCTGCGTGCCCGAGACCCGGCGCACACCCGCGGCTGCCTTGTCCTCACCGCCTTGGGAAAGGAAATCCTCCGGGGCCACCGGGAGGAAGTCCACCGTGACGCCGAGGGCTCCGCCGGTCGCCCTTTGGAACCTTCGCCGGATCTCCTCGCAGAGGCTTTCGCCTCGACCTTTTGGCACGAGGAGCAGGCCTTCGCCGCCGCCGGAGAAAATCGTTTGAGTCTCGTAGCTCTCGGCGATCGCCGCATTGAGGTCGCGCAGGATCTTGGACGCGCCGGCAAGCACCGGGGGCCTGCTGGACTCGAACACATAGGAAGCGATGCGGTCCGTATCGAAGAGCACGAGCTCGAGCGGCTTTTCCTCTCCCGCGAGCTGGCGCGATAAGTCGGCGACCCGGGCGCGCTCGCCCTTGCCTTCGGCCACGGCAAGGACCAATTCAGCGGGAACCTCTCCAGCTCCCCCCGCCTCCTTCAAAGCATGCCGGGCAACTTCCCTGACGTGCTCGCGGCTATCGTGTTCGGTGGGCGGTGCGATGGGCTGGGTCATGTCGGTTTCCGTGGGTCGTTTCGCTTCTTGATAGGTGAGATGCAGGCCCGGGAGAATTGGTAAGAGGATCAGCCCAACAGGATCGAAGGGCTGTAGTCGCCGGGCCGGCCGCTGAAGAAGTCGTGCTCGTAGAGTTGGATCTTGCCGAGCCCCTGGCAGAGCTGGCCGAGGAAGAAGAGCATCGCATTCGGAGCCGCGGCAAAAAGGTGAGCGGTGCCTCCGCTCTCGTGGGACGGCCGCTCGCGAAGCCTCGCGGCAATCCCCTCGGCAAGCCGGAAAGCGTGAAGGCCATCGCGCACTCCCAGGGGGGAGGGCGCAGGAGCGAGCGTAATGGGAAGAGTGCGGTGAACGGCGACGCGGGCCGTCTCGAGGTAGTGCCGGACGTGGGACAACACCGGGTGGGTGATGCTGAGGGCCACAGCCACATCGCGAGAGGCCTCGGCGCCGGGTATCTCCTTGTCCCGCAGAAACAGAGTGCCTTTATGGGCTGCCCCGGCCAGCGCGCGCCATTCGGCAACGCCGGCGTGGCCCCGTTGACGAACGGTGATCTCCAGTCCGCTTTTGCCTTCCAGAAAATAACCCGCCGCAAAAGCGAGAGTGGAATGATTGGCAAAGTTCAGATGAATGGGGCGTTGCAAGGAGATGGCGCCTTGGAGAAACTCTTGCAGGCGAGGACCGATCTCCGTTTCCCAATCGGCCGGGTTCTTGGGGTACCGCCCACCCGGGCCGGTGAAACAGGACCGAAGGTCGAGGATCTCGTCGCACTCCTCTTCCATTTCCTGCCCCCATAGGACCTTGCCAGGCGTCTCTGAAAAGGTACGCACTCCCAAGCGGAGCGGTACGGCACGGCGAGAATGGCAGGACCCTGGAGCGTCCTGGGGGGAGGCCTTCGCCGCCGGACCGAGAATGTCGCAGTCCGGTACGCGGGTGAAAAGGACGGGAGTTCCCCAATCGAATGGAAGAGTGCGCAGGATCGCCAGCCGCCCTTGCACCAAAGCGGAGTCGACCGGATCGCGCGCGGCGATACGGTTGTAGAACGTTGAGCCAAAGGCGATGGCGGCATCGTCCGAGATCGGAGCCTGCATCGCGATGACAGCGGGAACGCCGGCCTGCACGAGAGCCAGCGCCGTCGAGCTGAAGGGATCCAATCCCCTGTAGCGAGGCATGAGTCCGGACCTGCAGGCGTTGAGGA
>DATIOS010000240.1:0-4446 GCA_035472915.1 Thermoanaerobaculia bacterium | reverse complement strand
TCGGTGATCCACCTCATTCCCATCCTTCAGGAGGCGCAGAGCAAGGGAGCGCGGCTGGTGGTGATCGATCCCCGCCGCACCAACCTGGCGAAGAAGGCGGATCTCCACCTCGCGCCCCGGCCGGGAACGGACCTCCCCCTCGCTTTGGCAGTGATCCGCTGGCTGTTCGCGGAAGGAAAGGCCGATCTCGATTTCCTCTCGACTCATACCACCGGCGGCGAGGAGCTGCGGCAGCGGGCTCAAGCCTGGACGTTCGAGCGTGCGGCCGAAGCGTCGGGCGTGCCGGCGGCGGAGATCGAGCGCTTCGCCCGTCTCTATGCCGAGTCGTCGCCGGCCGTGGTGCGTTGCGGCTGGGGGCTGGAGCGCAACCGCAACGGCGGCTCGGCGGTGGCGGCCGTGCTGGCCCTGCCGGCCGTGGGCGGCAAGTTCGGCGTTCGCGGCGGCGGCTACGTTTTGAGCAACTCAGGAGCCTACGCCTTCGACCGCGCGGCGGCCGTGGGCGAGCCCGAGCCGTCCACCCGGGTGCTCAACATGAACCGGCTGGGCGAGGTTCTCCTGGAGCGCCAGGACCCGCCCGTCACGGTTCTTTTCTCCTACAACTGCAATCCCCTGGCGACGATGCCGAACCAGGAGAAGGTGCGCCGCGGCCTGGCCCGCGAGGATCTGTTCACCGTCGCCTTCGATCAGGTATGGACGGACACGGCGCTCTGGGCGGACCTGGTGTTGCCAGCCACCCACTTCCTGGAGCACGACGAGCTCTCCCGTGGCTATGGCGCGCTGGTAGTCCATCACTCGCCGGCCGTGGCCACGCCGGCGGGCGAGGCCCGTTCCAACGTCGAGGTCTTCGCCGAGATCGGGCGGCGCCTGGAGCTTTCCCGGCCGGGGGACCCGGAGACCGCGGATGAGCTGGCCGCGGTGCTCCTCCGGCGCTCCGAGCGGATGCGCACCGAGCTCGAACGGGACGGCATCGCCGCTCCCGATTGCGGCTCGTCGCCCATTCAATTCGGCGACTCGTTCCCGCTGACCCCGGACCGCAAGGCCCATCTCGTTCCCGAAGCGCTGGACCGCGAGGCACCGCACGGCCTCTACTTCTTCCAGAAGGACCCGGCGAGCGAGCGTTTTCCCCTGGCCCTGATCTCACCGGCCTCCGGCCGGACCATCAGCTCGACCTTCGGCCAGCTCGTGCGCCAGAAGACGCCGCTCGAAATCCATCCTCAGGATGCTGGAACGAGAGGGATCGCCGCCGGCGACGCCGTGCGGGTCTGGAACGAGCTGGGTGAGGTACGGGTGACGGCGCGGCTCAATCCGGATCTTCAGGCCGGCGTCGTCCTTCTCCCCAAGGGGATGTGGAGCCGCCACACTTTCTCAGGCAACACCGCCAACGCCCTGGCGCCGGACACCTACTCGGATCTCGGCCAAGGGGCGTGCTTCAACGACGCTCGGGTCGAGGTGGCGAAGGTTTGAGCCGCTGTGGCTCGTTCGCTTTTTGACGATCAGGAACCACCGGAGCCCGCCAGCCGGACGCCGGCTTCGCCGCCCGCCGGCTCGCCCCTCGCCGAGCGCATTCGCCCCCGCACACTCGACGAGGTTGCCGGCCAGGAGAAGGTGGTAGGGCCGGGCGGCTTCCTGCGCCGCGCCATCGCCGCCGACCGCGTTCCCTCGTTGATCTTCTGGGGACCGCCGGGGACGGGCAAGACGCCGCTGGCGCGCATCATCGCCACGGAAACTTCGTCGCACTTCGTCCCTTTCTCGGCCGTCACTTCGGGCATCAAGGAGGTCAAGGAGGTGATGGCGGAGGCCGTTCGCCTGCGCAAGGCCCAGGGCCGTCGCACCCTCCTCTTCGTGGACGAGATCCATCGCTTCAATCGCGCACAGCAGGACGCTTTCCTTCCCTACGTGGAAAGCGGCGACGTCGTGCTGGTGGGCGCCACCACGGAAAACCCCTCCTTCGAGCTGAACGCCGCTCTGCTCTCTCGCAGCCGTGTGGTAATCCTCGAACCGCTGAGCCCGGAGGCATTGACGGCCCTCCTTCGCCGCGCCCTGACCGATCCCGAGCGGGGACTGGGAAAGACGGGCGCTGAGGCCGACGACGATGCCCTGGAGATGCTGGCGCAGCTCGCATCCGGCGATGCCCGCAAGGCGCTCAATCTGCTGGAGCTTTCTGTCGCCGACGCCGAGGGCGGCCGGGTCGATGCCGAGACGGTGCGCCGCGTGGCCCAGCGCAAGGTGCTGCTCTACGACAAGTCGGGTGAGGAGCACTTCAACCTCATCTCCGCTCTCCACAAATCCTTGCGGGAGAGCGATCCGGACGCGGCGATCTACTGGCTCGCCCGCATGCTCGCCGCCGGCGAGGATCCGCTCTATCTCGCCCGGAGGATGATCCGCTTCGCCAGCGAAGACGTTGGCCTCGCCGATCCCCAGGCCCTCGTCCAAGCCTTCACCGCCTGGGAGGCTTTTCACCGGCTGGGCTCGCCCGAGGGAGAGCTGGCCCTCGCGCAGGCGGCGCTCTATCTGGCGCTGGCTCCCAAAAGCGTCGCGGTTTACGAGAGCTACAAGGCCGCCCGTACAACGGTGGAGGAGCGCCCGGCCGACCCGGTGCCGCTGGCCATCCGCAATGCGCCCACCCGGCTGATGAAAAACGTCGGCTACGGCGCCGGCTACGTCTACGCTCCCCACACTGAGGAAGGAGTGGGAGGGCTCGATTGCCTGCCCGAATCGCTCCAGGGAACGCGTTTCTACGAGCCCAAGGGCGACGGCTTCGAAGGCGAGCTGAAGGCTCGGTTGGAGAGGTTCAGGGACCTGCGGGAAGAGGTCAAGAAAAAGAAAAACTCCGGATAAGGGCCTACCGGAACAACTTCAAAAACACCAGATACAAAACAAAACCATGATCCGGGCCGGTCACCGCCTTGCCCGCGTCCATGCTCACCACCGTCTGCCAGGGGCCAACGAAGGTCCCCTGTAAGCCCACGCCTCCCAGCAGCTCATTCCTTAGCCTGTTCTGCTTGTCGGTGGCGAGCGCCGCGTCGGCGATGCCTTGCAGGTTGAAGACGTCCCCGATCACGAAGCCATAAGAGGCATGGCCAGCATAAACCCGGGAGGCGCGCACGCTGTCGCTCTTGTAGCCATGCACACGGGTGCCGCCGAAAAAGCCGAATTCATATTTACTGAAGCGATCGAGATTCGAGCCTCCGGCGTAGTCGAATTCCAGGCCCGCCTTCTGGAACTTCGGCAGGTACCAGTTCTTGCTCGCCCTCGCTTCCCAGCGATAGAAATCTTTCTGGTCGGGGCTGAAATCCGTATTTCCCGCCGGTCCCCAGAAATCCCACTTCGAGCGGCGGTTATAGCTGCCCGCGGCGGAGAGCCCATAACCGGAACGCGAGTACGAGCTGCCGAGCTCCAGAGAATGGGTGAGGTTGTCGCTGGGGATGACGAAGCCTTTTTCCGTGTCGCTCGTCTTCTTGTAGCCGAAATACATGAGGTCGTACTCGGCGCGCACCTTGACGAAGTTGCCGATGGGGTGGCCGACCTTGAAGCCGACGGTCGCCGGCAACGTCTTGACGTCCTGGCTGGTGTCGCCCTTGCCGTTGCGAGAGACGGTGTCGGTCAAGGGCACGGCGACCGCGAAGACGTTTCCCCCGACGTCGAAGCGGCTGCCGTTCACGCGGGGATCGGCGAAGCTGCCGATCAGCAGGGCGCCGCCGAAAAAAACGTTGAGCTGCTTGCCCGTGCCCTTGAAGTCGAAGGAGAGATAGTTGATGCCGGCCAGCGGCAATGGATAGTCGCGTGAATCGTCGTAGAACACGCCGCCGGCGAGGAAAACCTTGCTGCGGTTGAAGCCCTCCTTGACCACGCGCTCGCCCTTCTCGTCTTTCACCAGGTAGCGCAAGCCCTTGTCGGTGTCGCGCACCATGGTGACGTCCGTGCTCTCCACCTGCTGGCGCTGCTCGTCGAAGCCGGGAGCGTTGATCTTGACGTTGGTGAGCCGGGTGTCCCTCTCGACCACCGTGGTGGCGTTGACCACCGAGAGGATCTGCTGCGAAACGAGATGGAGCGGGAGGATGAAGCTCTCGGACGACCACGGCGCCGGATTGCCGGCCTCGTCGATCGGCGAGTAGTGCATCGTCTCCTCGTTCGAAAGTACCTCGCCCTCGAGGCCGATCTGCACCGCCCGGGTGCGCACGCGGGCATAGGTTTTCTGGTCCACCCACACCGAGCCCTGATACAGCTTGCCGGCCGCTCCCGGACCCGCGGGGGAGAAGTCCACCACCCAGGCTTCGCGGCCTTCGATCGTCTCGGCGCCGCGCAGGCGGTAGCGATACTCCTTGGTGAAGTGGATCTCCAACGGCAGCGCGGCCGCCTTCTCCGGCTGGATGAGCGGAATCTCGGGAAGCTGCTTGCTGCGCCATTTCACGCCGTTGACGTAGAGCGTCTGCCAGGCCCAGTCGG
>DATIOS010000239.1:0-3658 GCA_035472915.1 Thermoanaerobaculia bacterium | reverse complement strand
CATGGCGCGGTGGCTGTCGCCGTTTTTATAAGGCTGGTCCTCGGTACAATGCCGGCGGAGGGAGCGCCGTGGATCGAGACCAACTTCTGGACCGTTATCGCCAGACCCGTGATTTGAGCGTCGAGCTCTGCCGGCCTTTGCGGCCGGAGGATTACCGCATCCAGTCCATGCCGGACGTGAGCCCGCCTTGGTGGAACCTGGGGCACACCTCGTGGTTCTTCGCCAAGAACATCCTCGAGCCTTTCGGCCTCTACTCGCCGGACGACGCCCGGCTCGAGTTCGTCATGAACTCCTACTACGAGTCGCTCGGTCCCCGCATCCGGCGCGATCACCGCGGGCTCGTCACCCGGCCCTCCAATGAGGAGGTCTACGACTTCCGCGACTCAGTGGACGAACGGGTCGGGACGCTCCTCGGGTCCGCCAAGGGCGAGGACCTCGACCGCCTGCATTTCCTGATCACCACGGGAATCCAACATGAGCAGCAACATCAGGAGCTTCTGGTGACGGAGATCAAGCACATCCTGGGCAGCAACGTTCCTGAGCTGCGCGAAGCGTACCGGCCGGCCGTGCCCGTAGCTCCGTCTCCAGTCCTCGCCCTGCGGTTCGTCCACTTCCAGGGTGGGCTCCAAGATTTCGGCAACGTGGAGGGCGGCTGGTGCTGGGACAACGAGATGCCCGTCCACAAAGCCTGGCTGGACGCCTTCGGCCTCGCCAACCGGCTGGTTACCAACGGCGAATATCTGGAGTTCATGGCCGATGGCGGCTACCGGAATCCCCTGCTCTGGCTCTCCAATGGCTGGGCGAAAGTTCAGGATCAGGGCTGGGAGGCGCCGCTGTATTGGGAGAAGGACGGCGACGCCTGGCGGCAGTGGACCCTTTCCGGAGTCCGCGACGTCGATCCGAACGAGCCCGTCTCGCACGTGGGCTTCTACGAGGCGGACGCTTTTGCACGCTGGAAGTCGGCGCGCCTCCCTACGGAGCGCGAGTGGGAGCACGCTGCCCGGGTCTCCGGTTTTCCGGGCCAGGGAGGAAACTTCCTCGACACCGGCGCCTACCACCCCCGGCCGGCACGCGACAATGGCTCTGATCTTCTTCAGCTAGGCGGCGATCTCTGGGAATGGACTTCCAATCACTACGAGCCCTATCCCGGGTACCGCCCCTTCGAAGGCCCCCTGATGGAATACAACGGCAAGTTCATGGACAACGTCCGTGTCCTGCGCGGCGGCTCCTGCGCCACGCCGGAGAATCACATCCGCGCGAGCTACCGCAACTTCTGGGCGGGGGATACCCGGTTTCAGTTCACCGGAATCAGGCTGGCCAAGGACTAAGCGCTCGCCCACTGAAGCCGGATTCATCCGGCGTCGTTCTTAGCCCTGGCATTTATGCCCGGGCGGGGCCGGCGCAACGACGACTCCCGCATCTTCTCCGCCACCCGCCGCAGATCCTCGACGAGTTGCGCCCGCGCTTCCTGCCTCATGGCCTCGTCCGGCATTCTGAGGATGGCCGAGGGGTGAACCGTGGCGGTGAGCCAGGGGGCCCAGGGAGTCTCGAAGAACTTGCCCCTCTCGACGGTGACCTTGAAATTCGAGCCCATCAAAGACTGGGCGGCCGTGGCCCCCAGGCAGACGATGATTCGCGGCTTGACCAAAGCGAGCTCGGCTTCGAGCCAGGGACGGCAGGCCCTCACCTCCCCGGCGTTGGGCTTGGCGTGAATACGCCTCTTTCCATGGGGCTCCCACTTGAAGTGCTTGACGGCGTTGGTGACGTAGACCTCCTCGCGTGCGATCCCCGCCTCGGCCAGGGCTTCGTCGAAGACTTTCCCGGCCGGCCCCACGAAGGGACGGCCCGACAGATCCTCCTGATCCCCCGGCTGCTCGCCGACGAAGAAGACGGCCGCCTGAGGCGGTCCCTCCCCCATCACAGCCTGCGTGGCGTGCTTGTAAAGATCACACGCCATGCAGCCTTGGGCGGCTTTTGCCAGGCTGGAAAGTGAAGGGTTGGCCAGGAGAGGTTCGAGGGCGGAGGAGAGGATCGTGATCGCCATGTCGGTATCGTCAATACAAGAAATGTGCCGCCTGGCGCTGTCTACTGTACCACACAACCGACCTCTTGACCCCGAATCCGGGAATCCGCGGACAGGGAGACGCGGAGGTCGGCGTTGACACTCCCCAGCCCTTCGCTTTAGATTAGGCCGTGCACCCCAACGCGCTCCCAGACCTTCCCACCGTCACCGGCGGGACGGGTATCGTGGGCGCCATCCCGGCCCGTTACGGGTCGACACGCCTCCCAGGAAAGCCGCTGCTCCCCATCGCCGGCAGGCCGATGATCGAGCACGTCTACACCCGGGTGGCGCGCGCCCGCGGGCTGGACCGGGTGGTGGTGCTGACGGACGACGAACGGATCGCCCGGGCCGTGGACGCCTTTGGCGGTGAGTGGGAGATGACTCCCGCCGACTGCGCCAGCGGCACGGATCGCATCGCCTGGGCCGCAAGCCGGTGGAATGCCCGGGCGGTGATCAACATCCAGGGGGACGAGCCACTGATCGACCCTGATGGTGTCTCCCGCATCGCCGAGCACCTGGCGGCAGCGCCGGAGGACCCCGTGGTCACTCTCGCGACACCGGCCAGCCCCGAGGAGATGGAGAACCCGAACGCCGTCAAGGTGGTGCTCACCCGCGACGGCTCGGCTCTCTACTTCAGCCGCGCGCCGATTCCCTATGCGCGCCAGCAGGGAGGGTTCGCGCCGCTCAAGCACCTGGGACTCTACGGCTATCAACGGGACGCCTTGATGCGCCTGGCCGCGCTCGCGCCGACGCCGCTCGAACGCAGCGAGTCGCTGGAGCAGCTGCGGGCGCTGGAGAACGGCATGAGCATCCGCGTCCTGGTTGTGGACCGCGGATCGTTCGGAGTGGACACGGCAGAGGATCTGGAGCGGGTGGAAAGCATTCTGCAAGCTTCGGCTGACCGGTAAAAACCAAGGGCCTGACGGAAACCAAGGGAGACTCGCGCCATGGCGACCAAGTTCATTTTCATCACCGGCGGAGTCGTTTCCTCCCTGGGCAAGGGGGTGGCCGCCGCCTCCGTCGGAGCCATTCTGGAAGCCCGGGGCTTCTCCGTGACGCTGATGAAGTTCGATCCCTACATCAACGTCGACCCGGGGACCATGTCCCCCTACCAACACGGCGAAGTGTTCGTCACCGACGACGGCGCCGAGACCGATCTCGACCTCGGCCACTACGAGCGCTTCACCCACACCCGCGCCAGCAAGCGCCACAACTACACGACAGGAAAAATCTACGAGTCGGTGATCAACAAGGAGCGCCGGGGCGACTACCTGGGCAAGACCGTGCAGGTCATTCCCCACATCACCGACGAGATCAAGGAGGGGCTGCGCCGGGTGGCCGACGACTATGACGTGGTCATTGTCGAGATCGGCGGCACGGTGGGCGACATCGAGTCGCTGCCGTTCCTCGAAGCCATCCGCCAGTTCCGCCAGGAGCTGGGCCGCGGCAACGCCGTCAATATCCACTTGACCCTTGTGCCGTATATCGCCGCCGCGGAGGAGCTGAAGACCAAGCCCACCCAGCACTCGGTGCGCGAGCTGCGGGAGATCGGCATCTCGGCGGACATCGTCCTTTGCCGGGTAGATCGCGCCCTCC
>DATIOS010000238.1:0-4170 GCA_035472915.1 Thermoanaerobaculia bacterium | reverse complement strand
CCGGCATCGTCACGACGTCGCTGAAGCACGCGAGCCACTTCACCAACGCCATAGAGCACCACCGAGAAGTCGAGCAGCACGTGGTAGTCGAAGCTCATCGCCAGCACCAGCAGCACCAGCCCGATCGCCACCCAGCCGGCCTGGCGAGGGAAGTAATCCACCGCCATGACGGCGCTGGCGCTGTGCACGGTGACCAGGCCGATGGCGGCCAGCAGCAGGACGGAGAGCATCAGCCCGCCGTCGATCGAGGACAGCAGCCGCAACCGCGGCCGGTCCTCATGGAGCGGGTGGCTTCCCGTTATCGATCCCGAAATACTTTGCATAGATGGCCTGTGCGA
Source organism: Thermoanaerobaculia bacterium (assembly GCA_035472915.1). Lineage (GTDB taxonomy): Bacteria > Acidobacteriota > Thermoanaerobaculia > Multivoradales > UBA5704 > DATARR01. The sequence continues at coordinate 3,832 of DATIOS010000238.1, read as the reverse complement.
TCGGCGCCGCCACCCGGGAGCCGCCGCCGCCGTGCTCGGCGAAGACGGAAACTACCAGCTCGGGGTGGTCGGCCGGGGCGAATGAGGTGAACCATGCGTGGTCGCGGTATTTGAAGGGCATGCTCTCGGGGTGGAGCCGTTGCGCGTAGGCGATCACCTGGACGGTGCCGCTCTTGCCGGCGATCTCCACCCCCTTCAGACGGGCCGAGCCATAGGCCGTGCCGCCCGGCTCGTTGACCACTTCCCACATGCCGCGGCGCACGGTTTCGAGAGCGTTGGGATTGATCGGCACTTTCTCGGGCGGCGGCAGGTTGGCGTCTTTGAGCAGGTGCGGAGTGACGTGATAGCCGCCATTGGCCACCAGCGCCGTCATCTCGGCCATCTGGAGCGGCGTCAACTGCACCGGTCCCTGGCCGATGGACACCGAGATCGTCTCGCCCGCATACCAGGGTTGCTTGCGAAATTTGAGGCTCCACTCGGAATCGGGGACCAGGCCCCGTTTCTCACCCTGGATGTCGATGCCGGTCGCCGAGCCGAGCCCGAACAGGCGCGCGTAGCGGGCGATCTTCTCGATCCCCAGCTTCTGGCCGAGGGTATAGAAGTAGACGTCGCAGGAGAGCTTGAGGGCCAGGTGGGCGTTGACCGAGCCGTGGCCGTTTTTTTGCCAGCAGCGGAAGGGGCGGCCGTAAAACGACTTGGAGCCGGAGCATTGGACCGTCGTATTGGTGTCGAAGACGCCTTCGGTGAGGCCGGCGGTGGCCATCACGATCTTGAAGGTCGAGCCGGGAGAGTAGGTGTTCTGGATGGCCCGGTTCTGGAGCGGATGGTTGGGGTCGTCGAGCAGGGCGTTCCAGTCGTTCTGCTGCAGCCGCCGGGCAAAGAGGTTGGGATTGAAAGAGGGAGAGGAGACGAGAGTGAGGATCTCGCCGTTGCGCGGGTCCATGGCCACCACGGCCCCCACCTTCTCGGGACCGTCGAGCCAGCGCGCCGCCTCCTGCTGCAGGTCGAGGTCGATGGACAGGGTGAGGTTGTGGCCGGGGTCGGCGTCCTTCTGGCCGTACTGCTCCAGCAACTGGCCGCGGCTGTCCACCACCACGACCCGCTCGCCGTCCTTGCCCCGCAGCTCGGCGTCGTAGGTCTGCTCGATTCCCTTCTTCCCCACCATGTCGCCCACCCCGAGGGTGCCTTTGGAGCGCTGAATATCCTCCGGGGAAGCCTCGCCGAGGTAACCGAGAATATGGGCGGTCTGCTCGCGGTGGCGGTAGAGACGCTGGTGCAGCACCTCGACCTCGAACTCCGGATATTCGTAGCCCTCGACTCCCAGGCGCGCCACCTGCGACAGGCTGAGGTTCTCGGCCACCAGCACCGGCTTGAACACGGGGACGCCGAGGTAGCTGTCGACCAGCGTCCGCAGCTCCTCGACCGGCCGGTCGAGCACGCTCGCCAGGAACTCCAGGCTGCGGTGGACGTCCTTCGTCCGGCTGCGGTCGATCATCAGGTTGTAGGAGGGGACGTTCTCCACCAGCAGGCGGCCCTTGCGGTCGAAGATCAGGCCGCGGGGGGCCTTGATGGGCAGCTTGCGGAGGCGGTTGTTCTCCGCCAGCTCGCGGTAGTAGTCGCCCTGCACGAGCTGGGTGAACCAGAAGCCGGTGGCGATCATCACCACCAGCGACGTGACCACGACGGTCAGTACCCGCACGCGGCCGACCAGATCGTCTCGATGCTCACGGACCACCTGCATGATGATTGCCTCAACCCATTCGAAGGCGGTTCATCCGCCCCCGGCGCCGGGCCTCCGACGAGCGGCGCCAGTTGCTCATGGCGACATAGATTGCCATCCCCAGGATTCCGCAGGCCCCGGCCCGCACCGCCACCCAGAGAGGGCTCGGAAGCTCCGGGCTGGGGAGGAGCACGAGGGTCAACACCACCGCGACGGCCTGTTGCAGCGCCGAGGCGAAACCCACGACCGCCAGCACGCCCGTCGGCCGCTGGATGACCAGTCGCTGTGCGAGGCGCGCCGTGATGTAGCCCACGATGGTATCAGCGAATCCAAATAAGCCGAAGGGTCCGCTGGTCAGCGTGTCCTGAAGCAGGCCGGCGACGAGGCCCACCACCAGCGCCGACATGGAATTTCCGCCCAGGCCGTGGAGAACCACCACCACCAGGAAGACGTCCACCGAGCGGGCGAAGCCCGGCCACAGGCTCATGCCCACGAAGTGGACGAGCGCCGCCAGGGCGATGGCGGCGATCAGCTTAAGAGTGTCCACGGGGGCCGTTCTCCTTCATGGCCGGAGAGAGGGCGTCGTAATCCAGGAGGTAGACCTGGTCGAGGGCGCCGAAATCGACGGCCGGGGCGAGCTGGATCTTGTGGAAAAGCTGGCCGCCGCCCTCCACCTTGACGATGGTGCCGACGGGGATTCCCCGCGGATAGACGCCGTCGATGCCGGCGGTGAGCACCTGGTCGCCTTCGCGCACGTCGGCCTGCAATGGGACGTAGTCGAGCTCCAGGGCGCTGCTCCCTCGCCCGCCGCCGCCGCGGACCACGCCCTGCCGGCGGTTGCGCAGGATCATGCCGCCGACGCCCGCGGCGCGGTCGGTGACGAGCTGGACCTTGGCATAGGCGCCGGAGAAAGTGACGACCCGCCCCACCAGCCCGTCGGCCGAGAGCACCGGCTGGTTCTTGCGGGCGGGGACGTTGCCGGTATAGACGACCAGCGAGCGTAGCCAGGAGGCGTAGTCCACGTAGACCACATCGACCGCCCGGATCTGTCCGGCCGGCGGCGTGCCGTAGCGCACGGCGTCGCCCAGGCGGAGCATCTCGCCCTGGACGTCGCTGAGGCGGAGCAGGCGCAGCCGCAGGCTCTCAACCTCGCGCTTCAGGTGGCGGTTCTCGTCCATCAGGCTGTTGCGCAGCTTCATGTCCTGCCGGGCGTCCGCGACGCTGCGGGGAATGGCGGCCACGGCCCGTGCCAGCGGTCCGAGCAGGCGCAACCCGAGCTTCTCGGCCCGCGTTTCGCCGGCCCTGCCGCCTTGAATCGCCAGGAACACGAGCTGTCCGACCAGCACGACGATCAACACCCAGCCGGTGCGGCGCTCGTTCACGCGCTTGGGATCCAGCCCCCGGGGCTACCGGATGGAGACCTTGCGCAGCAGGTCCATGTCAGAAAGCAGCTTGCCGGTGCCCAGTACCACGGAGGCGAGAGGGTCCTCGGCCAGCACCACCGGCAGACCCGTCTCATCGCGCAGGCGCTGGTCGAGGTTGCGCAGCAGCGCGCCGCCGCCCGACAGCACGATGCCCTTGTCCATGATGTCGGCCGACAGCTCCGGCGGCGTGCGTTCGAGGGCCATGCGCACGGCTTCGACGATGGTGGCCACCGGCTCGGCCAGCGCCTCGCGAATCTCCTCGTCGGAAATGGAGAGCGTCTTGGGTACGCCCTCGACCAGGTCGCGACCCTTGATGTCCATCCTCAGCTCCTCCTTCAGGGGATAGGCGGAGCCGAGCTCGATCTTGATCATCTCGGCGGTGCGCTCGCCGATGAGCAGGTTGTACTTGCGCTTCAGGTACTGAATGATGCCGACGTCCATCTCGTTGCCGGCGATGCGCACCGAGCGGCTGTAGACCGTGCCGGCGAGCGAGATCACCGCCACGTCCGTGGTGCCGCCGCCGATGTCCACGATCATGTTGCCCGACGGCTCGGTGATCGGCAGCCCGGCGCCGATCGCCGCGGCCATCGGCTCCTCGATGAGGCGGGCCCAGCGGGCCCCGGCATTGAGGGCGGCGTCGCGGACGGCGCGCTTCTCGACCTCGGTCACGCCCGACGGGATCCCGAGC
>DATIOS010000237.1:0-8475 GCA_035472915.1 Thermoanaerobaculia bacterium | reverse complement strand
GCCTTCGGCCTGGTCGCCTTCGGCTTTCTCGGCATGGGACCCGTGACGATTGCCGTCGACTCCTACGGGCCCGTCACGGACAACGCCCAGTCGGTCTTCGAGCTCTCCTTGGTGGAGCAGGTTCCCGGCATCAAGGCGGCGCTCCGCAAAGAGTACGGCTTCGACGTCAACTTCGAGTCGGCGACCGACGCCTTCTCGGTACCGTCGAGCTTGATGTTCTGCTTGATGAACTCGACCGCCCGGTAGGCTCCGGTCACCACGGCCTGGATGGTCGCGCCGGTGAACCAGTAGATAACCGCGCCGCCGGTGATCAGGCCGAGCAGGAACGGCGGGTGGAGCAGCGAGCGGTATTTGACGTACTCGGGATTCAGGCCCTTGGTGAGCACCACGATGATCGAGAAGATGAGGGTCGTCGCGCCGACCACGGCGGTGCCGATGAGCACCGGCTTGGCCGTCGCCTTGAAGGTGTTGCCGGCGCCGTCGTTGGCCTCCAGATGGTGCTTGGCGAGGTCGAAGTCCGGCGTGAAACCGTAGTCCTTCTGAATCTCCTGTTTGATGCCCGGCATGGTTTCGATGGTGGAGAGCTCGAAGACCGACTGGGCGTTGTCCGTCACCGGACCGTAGGAGTCGACGGCGATGGTCACCGGCCCCATGCCGAGGAAGCCGAAGGCGACGAGGCCGAAGGCGAACACGGCGGGCGCCATCATGAGACCCGTGCCGAGGGTCGTGCTGACGCCGTAGCCCGCGCCCATCAGGGCCACGATGGTCAACCCCAGCCAGTAGGCGCTGAAGTCGCCCGCGATCAGACCGGCGAGGATGTTGAGCGACGCGCCGCCTTCGCGGGAAGCGGTCACCACTTCCTTGACGTGCGCCGACTCGGTCGAGGTGAAAACCTTGACGAGCTCGGGGATCAGGGCGCCGGCGAGTGTGCCGCAGGAGATGATCGTCGACAGCTTCCACCACAGGGTCGGGTCGCCATTGAGAGTCGGGATCATCAGGTACGAGATGGCGTAGGTGACGCCGACCGACAGGATCGAGGTCAGCCAGACCAGGGAGGTCAGCGGCGCCTCGAAGTTCATGGTGTCGGCGTTGCCGTAACGGCTCTTTGCGATGGCCTCGTTGATCAGGTAGGAGACGCCGCTGGTGATGATCATCATGATGCGCATGACGAAGATCCACACCAGGAGATCGACCTGCACGGCCTGGGTGCTGACGGCGAGCAGGATGAAGGTGATGAGCGCGACGCCGGTGACGCCGTAGGTCTCGAAGCCGTCCGCCGTGGGGCCGACCGAATCGCCGGCGTTGTCGCCCACGCAGTCGGCGATGACGCCGGGGTTGCGGACGTCGTCCTCCTTGATGTTGAAGACGATCTTCATCAGGTCGGAGCCGATGTCGGCGATTTTGGTGAAGATGCCGCCCGCGATGCGCAGGGCCGCCGCGCCCAGCGACTCGCCGATGGCGAAGCCAATGAAGCAGGGGCCGGCGTAATCTTTCGGCACGAAGAGCAGGATGCCGAGCATGAGCACCAGCTCGACGCTGATCAGCAGCATGCCGATCGAGATGCCGGACTTGAGCGGAATGGCGTAGGTCGGGAACGGCTTGCCCCGCAGGCTGGCGAAGGCGGAGCGCGAGTTGGCGAAGGTGTTGACCCGGATACCGAACCACGCCACGCCGTAGCTGCCGGCGATGCCGATCAGGCTGAAGAGCAGGATGGTGATCACCTTGGCGAGGTCGTAACCGCGCAGGGTGTAGAAGTAGACGAAGATCACGACGCCGATGAAGGCTTCGAGAATGAGAATGAACTTGCCCTGGGTGACCAGGTAGGTCTTGCAGGTCTCGAAGATCAGCTCGGAGATCTCGCGCATCGAGCGGTGGACGGGCATGTTCTTGAGCTGGACGTACATCACCAACCCGAAGAGCATGCCGAGCACGCAGACGACGAGCCCGCCCAGCAGGAGGGAGTGACCATCGAGGCCGAAGAACGACCGGCTCGCAAGATCGGGCAGCAACAGATCGGCTTCGCTCGCCGAGGCAGGCGCGACGCCGAGCAGGGCGAGCAACGCCATCAGCCCGAGCATCAGGCGCCCCCTGCGGGTCGGCGCGGTCCGGTCAAGGACGGTGTGTTTGGACATGTTTCCTCCAGATCCCATGGGATTTCGATACGGACTTTCGACGACTTTCAGCCAGCGCGAGCCCTGGCACCCAAGACCCGGAGGGTCGATCGGAGCCGCTCTACACTGACAGGGTAGACCCAAGATCGGTCTCTGGCCGGACCCCGCAGGGCAGCCCTGCGAACCAGGTGCATCCACGGTTCCGGCGAGCAGATCCGCGGGAAGCTATCACAACTGGCGCGAATCCGAGAGAGGGTCGCCGGGAGTCAGTTCCCGGTCGGATGCGCCTTGATGAAGTCGCGCAGGGCGCCGTACGCCGGTTTCGGGCTGCCGTCGGAGCGCAGAACGCCGAAGGTGTCGCCGGCCGGCGCATCCTGGAGCTCGTAGAAGAAGACCTTGTCCACCCAGTCCCGGTTGACCCCGAACCAGTCGCCGAGCAGGCCGCTGGTGTAGTCGGCCTGGCGGTTCTCGGAGACGCTCCCCGACTCCCAGCCGGTCTCCGTCAGCCAGAAGGGCTTCAGGCGATACCAGCCGGTGGTCTTCAGGACCTCGCGCACGGAAGGAGGAACGACGCTCCAGAGGGATGGACGATTGGCGAAGATGGTGCTGGCGTCCAGCTTCGAGGTCACGCCCCGGCTGCCGTCCGAGTCGTAGACGTGGTGGGTGATGATGTCGAGATCGTCACCGGCTTCGAGAAGCGTCAGCCGCAGCCAGTCGTACCAGTCCGCGTCGCCGGCCGTGACGTGGGCGAGGTCGGGTCCCCCCACTTTGGCGGCCGGGTTGGCGGCGTGGATGCCGAGGGCGCCGGGCCGCAGGATGAAGTCCACGTAGTCTTCGCGGCTCCCCGCCCAGAAGCGGGGAAGGTTGGGCTCGTTCCACATCCCCCAATAGGTGATGGTGCGGCGATACCGTTTGGCCGCCTGGTAGCAGAAATTCACCCAATCGTCCGGGTTGCGGGGCACGCCGGACAGCTCCGGGCCGTCGGTGGCCCAGGCGGGCGTGTAGGCCAGGGTGGCGTAGACCTTGATCCCCCGCGCGTTGGCGGCGTTGGCGATGGCGTCGTAGAGGTGCCAGTCCCAGGTGCCTGCCGCGGGCTGTACCACGGCCCAGATGAAATCGATCCGCACCCAGCCGATCTTCGCCGCCTTCACCCGGTTGAGCTGAGCGGCAAGCTCGGGCCCCTGGGGAACGTGGATGTTGATGCCGTAGGGAGAATTCGCGGCTGCCTGTGCGGCCGGAGCACCGGCGGCCATCAGGACCAGGAGAAGAGCGGAAAGGAGAACGGGCCAGCGGGGCTTCATAGATACTCCACTTCGTGAGAGAAAGCCGATAGAGTCTCCTCTATACTAACGCTGTCTCAAAGTCGGATCTACTTTAAGCAGTCCCAGGGGGAGGCGATGCAGTTCCGCGAGCTCACCGATCGCTATCAGCTTCAGAAGATCCTCAAGTCGACCCGATTCGGCACCGTCTTGCGGGGAACTGACACCCAATCGGGTCACACGGTTGCGGCCAAGCTGATCACCGCCGGGCCGTCGCCCGGACTGGCCGCCGGAGCGCCGGACTTCGAGAAGCTGGCCGCCATTCTGGCGGGCTTGCGCCACCCGAACCTCCCCGCGGTCCTGGACTCCGGCTTCACTTCGGACGGCAGCGCCTTCTTCGTGCTCGAGCTGTTGGAGGGCAAGAGCCTCGACCTGCTCTCCGGGCTGCCGCCGGCCCGGGTGCTGAAGATCGTGGGCCAGGCCCTCGGCGGCCTGGAGGTGCTGGCCGCGAAGGGAGCGGCCCATCTCAACCTCTCGCCGGACAACCTCTTCCTCGCCGCCACTCCAGCGGGCGAGCAGGTGAAGCTGCTGGGGCTCGGCACGGCGATCTTCCGGCCGCGGGGCGCCGCGGCGGTGAGCGGCGTGGCGACCGAGAACGCCCGCTTCCTGGCCCCGGAAGTGACTGCGGGCGCGGCGGGCGGGCCGGTGGATTGGCGGGCAGATCTCTTCTCGCTGGCTCTCACCGCTTGCTACGCGCTGGGCGCCACGGTGGGGCTCGGCGACGCGCCCGTGGTGCAGATGCCGCTCGCCGTGAGCTTCGAGCTGGAGAGCGACGAGGCGCTGCGGCAGGTGCTGGAGCGCTGCCTGCGCCAGCAGCCGGGGGAGCGGGCCACGCCCCGAGAGTTCCGCGAGGCGCTGTTGCAGGCGCTGGGTGGCCCGGCGGGCCTCCAGGCGCCGGTCGCGGCCGTGGCGGCACCCCCTGCGCCGCCGGCGATACCCTGGCCCACCGCGCCGGAGCCGGTGGCCGGTTTCCCTTCGGCGGTGAGCTCGCCGCTGCCGACGCCGACACCCATGCCCCCCTTGGCGCCGGCGCCACCCGCCGTGTCGTTGCCCGCCGCGGCCGTGGGCTCGGCGCCTCTACTGTCCTCTCCTCCCCTGCTGTCCGCATTGCCAGAGTCTTTCCCGCCGGCACAGGAAGCGCTGGGAGCCGTGACGTCGTCCGGGGCCCTGCCGGCGCTCGATCTGCCGCCGCTCGGCGGCGCCGAGCCCTCTCCGGAAGGAGACGTCCTCCAATCCGTGGACGACGAGGTCCTGAACGCCCTCCTCTCCGTCCCGCCGCCTCCCGTCCGGACGGCTGGACAGGTAGCCGCCGGCGCCGGAGCGAAAGTCGTACCCTTTCTCAAGCGGAAGCAAGCCGCGGCAGCTCCGGCCGCGGGAGCCACCGCTCAGGCAGGGTCGGCCCCGGCAACTCCCTGGTTCCGCCAGCCCGTCGTCCTGGGAGCGATCACCGGCGTGGCCGTGCTCGCCCTCATCGCCGCCATCGCCGGGGCGGTCTGGTATGTCCGCCGCCCGGCGCCGGTCGCGGCCGTCGCGGCCCCGGCGCCCCAGTTCGTGGCCAAAGTGTTCACCAAGCCGCCGGTGGCGCAGCTCGAGGAGGCGACGCTCGCCTTGGCGTCTGGGGATGACCTCAAGGCCCGCCGCACCCTCCGCGCGGTTTCGTTCGGCGAGCAGGGGCTGCTCCCGCCCGCAGGTTGCCGAGGGCTTGACGCCGTGGAGGAAACCCTGGCGCGGATCGGCTTCGAGCGGCTGCCCGCGGACCTTCAGACCGGGCTCAAGAACCAGGACCTGGAGGTGCTGCGCAACGCCGTCGAGGTGGGAGGCGGCCAGGAGGCCGGAATGACCCCGGACGTCCGCGCCAACTTCGACCGCGCCAAGGGCATCGTGGATGCCTACGCCCAGGCGATCGCCGCGGCAGCCCAGGGCAACCGGGTTCAGGTGCTGGAGAAGTTCGCCAACCTGCACTCCCTGCTGCCCAAGATCAGCGATCCCGAGGATCTGCGGGGCAAGGCCGCGACGGCGCTGGAAACCGAGGCCGAGGGGCTGATCAAGGACGCGAAGTACGACGATGCCATTGCCCGCCTCGAGCCGGTCGAGCGCACCTGGCCGGACCGGCCGGGTCTCAAGGACCGGGTGGCAAAATACCGCGCCTACCAGCAGATCGAGAGCCAGCAGGAGGCCCTGCTCGCCGCCGTGCCCAACATCCAGCGCCACAAGAAGCCCACCGAGGGCCTGGAGGCCATGAGCACCATCGAGCCCACTCCCCACCTTGCGCCCCGCTTCGCCGTCGCCCGCAAGCAGCTCGAGGACCAGCTCGCCCAGCTCGACAAAGACCCGCCGGTGATCGAGCTGCGCGACGGCTTCCTGCTCGAGTACTCCCGCGGCGCCGTGGTGGAGCTGAGCTTCCGCGCCACCGACGACTATCAGGTGAAAGACGTCAAGCTCATGGCGCGGGTGCAGGGCGGCAAGATGCGCGAGCTTCCCCTCCAGAAGACCCGCACCGGCTACTACACGGTGCAGATTCCTCCCGCCTTCCATCAGAACGAGACCGTGGAGTTCTACGTCGTGGCCACCGATCTCTCTGGCCACGTGTCCTACTTCGGCAGTCCGGACAAGCCCCGCCAGATCAAGCGGCGGCAGGGTTTCAAGTTCTGACGTCCCGTCTCCGTCAGAGGGTGTCTCAAAAGGGGAGACTGCGACGTCGCTGCCGCCAGGGATTGAAATCCCTGGCTACCGACGCTTGTCCCTTCCGGGACTGTTATTTCGTCCTTTCCGTGTCCCGTAGGGACTATAGAGGGTAGCCAGGTGATTTCAATCCCTGGCGGCATGGGCGTCGTCGTCAACCACTTTGAGACACCCTCTCAGACGGGAATCAGCGGCAGCCGGCCGACGCCGGCATCGGCAGCCGCCATCGCCTTCGCCGCGGCCTTCTCCTCCTCCACCTCCCCCGGGTTGCGGAAGAGGTTGGATTCGAGATCGTACTGCCGGGTGTAGAGGGCATGATACCGCCCGCCGAGGGTGAGAAGCTCCTGGTGCCGGCCGCGCTCGATGATCTGCCCGCCTTCCAGCACCAGGATGGTATCGGCCCGGCGCACCGTGGACAGGCGGTGGGCGATGACGAAGGTCGTCCGCCCTTTCATCAGCTCCGCCAGGCCTTCCTGGATGAGCGCCTCGCTCTCGCTGTCGAGCGACGACGTGGCCTCGTCGAGGATCAGGATTCGCGGGTCCGCCAGGATCGCCCGCGCGATCGCCACCCGCTGGCGCTCACCGCCTGAAAGCTTGATTCCGCGCTCGCCGACGATCGTGTCGTAGCCCGAGGGGAGCCGCTGGACGAAGTCGTCGCAGTGGGCGATCTTCGCGGCATGCAGCACCTCCTCCTCGGAGGCGTGGGGCGCGGCGTAGGCGATGTTCTCCAGCACCGTGCCGTCGAACAGGAAGTTGTCCTGGAACACCACGCCCAGGTGGGAGCGGTAGTCGCCGAGGCGCAGCTCGTCGAGGTTGTGGCCATCCACCAGGATCTGGCCGGCGGTGGGACGGTGGAAGGCGGCCACCAGGCCGATCAGCGTGCTCTTGCCCGAGCCTGACGGTCCCACCAGGGCCGTCGAGGTTCCCGGTTTGGCCACGAACGAGATCCCCTTGAGCACGGGAGTCCCGGCCTGGTACTCGAAGTGGACGTCGCGGAACTCGATCGTCCCTTCGACGGCCGGCAGCGGACGGCGGGACCTTTCACCTTCGTCCTCCGGCACCTCGTTGCGGATCTCGCGGATGCGCTCCAGACCGGCGAAGGCCTCGGTGATCTGGCTGCCGATGTTGACGATCTGGATCACCGGCCCGACCAGCATGCCGAGGTACATGGTGAAGGAGAAGAAGCCGCCCACGGTCATCCGGCCGGCCAGGACGTCGCTGGCGCCGATGCCCATGATGATGACGCCGATGCCGCCCAGCAGCAGCGTCGAGACGCCGGTGATGGCGGAGAGGCCGGTCATGGTGCTGGCGACGTTGCGAAACAGCCGGTGCGCTCCCTTGGTGAAGACCAGGGCCTCGCGCCGCTCCGCCCGGTAGGCCTTGACCACTCGCACGCCGGAGAACGACTCGGTGAGCCGGCCGGAGAGCTCGGCGTTGATCACCGAGCGTTCCCGGAACAGGGGCCGCAGGGTCTTGAAGGCGTACTGCATGACAAAGGTGAAGAGCGACAGCACGGCCAGGGCGATGATCGTCAGCTTGAGGTTGAGGTAGAGGAGGAGGCCCAGCACCAGCACCGCCTGCACCAGGCCGCCCGTCACTTCGATCAGGCCTGTGCCCACCAGGTTGCGGATGCCCTCGGCGTCGTTCATCACCCGCGCAAGCAGGGAGCCGGCCTTGGTCTGCTCGAAGTAGCCGACGGTCAGCCGGCCGACGTGCTGCTGCACCTCGCGGCGCATCTCCGTGATCGACCGCTGCGCGGCCTTGCCGACGATCTGGGAGAGGGCAAAGGAGCTGAGGGCCTGGACGAGAGTCGCGGCGCCGGCAACCATCACCAGCACCGAGAGCATTCCCCGGTTCCCCTTGCCGATGACGTCGTCGAGCAGGAACTTGGTGGTGCCGGGCAGGATCAATCCCGCGGCGCGGTTGATGCCCATCAGCAACAGTCCGAAGGCCAGCCTGCCCTTGCGGGCCCGCACCAGATCGATGGCGTCGTTCAGGATGGTGCGAGGCTTGAGCGGCTTCTTGCTCTTCTCCTCCGGCTCCTCCACCGGACGCCGCTTGGACGACACCTGGCCGCCAAAAAGACCCTGCCGGGCAGGGCGCCGGGGCGCGACGTCGGAAGTTTCAGTCATGAATCATGAGAACGGGGGGAGGGCGGGAGGAGATTCCCGGGCCTCAATCCACTGGAGAGACCCGGGAGCAGGCTTCAGGGGCGGGCTTCCGAACGGGCGCGGGCCTGAACGGCGAGGGCGTCGTCCAGCTTGACGCCCAGTACAGTGCCTTCCGGAATGACGACTTCCTCTTTGCCCGTCCTGGAGGCGATCGCGGCGCCGGCCACGGCGCCCATGATGGCGCCCACGACC
>DATIOS010000236.1:0-2283 GCA_035472915.1 Thermoanaerobaculia bacterium | reverse complement strand
GGTCGGAGTGACCGGCGTTATTCATCCCCTCGTAGCTGAGACCCGACGTCAGCGCGCCGTCTCCCACCACGGCAACGACCTTGTAGTTCTCGCCCTTCAGGTCGCGGGCGGTGGCCATTCCCAGTGCCGCCGACATGGCGGTCGCCGCGTGTCCCGCGCCGAACTGGTCGTGCTCACTCTCGTCCCGCTTGAGAAAGCCGGAGACTCCATCGGTCTGCCGCAGAGTGGGGAAGCGATCGTTGCGGCCGGTCAGCAACTTCCACGCGTAGGCCTGGTGTCCCACATCCCAGAGGATCTTGTCATGCGGGGAATCGAACTCGTACAAGAGCGCGATGGCCAGCTCCACGGTTCCCAGGCTGGCGCCGATGTGGCCACCAGTCAGGGAGACGCACTCGATCAACCGGGTGCGAATTTCCTGGGCCAGCTCGGGGAGTTGCTCCCGGGGGATGGCTTTGAGGTCGGAGGGATTTCGGATGCCAGCGAGTAGGCTCATGCTTGGTTGAAAAAAGGTGTCAGGTGTCTTCATGACTCCCTCGTTACAATATACTCCGCCAACGCCTCCAACGAGCCCGAGGCGAAACCGGCCCGCCGCAAGTGTTTGACCGCCCGGTTTGCCAGGGTTCGCGCCTCTTTCCGGGCCCCTTCGACACCCAGCAGACCCACGTAGGTCGACTTGGCGAGCGCCGCGTCGCGGCCGGCGGTTTTGCCGAGCTGGGCGCTGGTGGCGGTGGCGTCGAGCACGTCATCGGCGACCTGGAAGGCGAGTCCGATGTCCTGCCCGTAAGAGCTGAGTGCGTTGACGGCGGCCTGTGGTGCCTCCGCCGCCAGCGCTCCCATGACGCACGCGGCACGAATCAGAGCGCCCGTCTTGCCTTCGTGGACGGCGGTCAGCCCTTCCAGATCGAGGGCGGCGCCTTCGGCCTCGAGATCGAGCCACTGGCCGCCGACCATCCCGCGGATTCCGCTCGCCTCGAACAGCTCACGCGCCACCCGGCCGGCAGTCGCCGGAGGCAGGCGGAGATCCTGCGCCGCCTGGGCGAGCACCAAGGCGGCCACCGGCACCATGAGCAGGCCGACTCGTGTCGCGGTAGGAACGTCGAATGCCCGGTGGGTGGTGGGCCGCCCGCGACGGAGGTCGTCGTCGTCCATGCACGGCAGGTCGTCGTGGACCAGCGAGTAGGTGTGCACCGTTTCGACCGCGGCAGCCACCGCGGCGATCGCGGGTGAGAAACCACCGACGGACCGGTAGGCAGCGAGCACCAACGCGGCCCGGACGCGCTTGCCCGGCGTATTCATCGCGTAGGCGAGCGCCTCTCCGGTACGGCCCGGCACCATGCCCTTGATACGTTCGGCCCACGCCTGAAGAAGCTCGTCGGTTCGTTCGCGCGCCTCGGCCAGGATCACCCGAGCAGAGTCCTCCTCGCGCACCGATTACTGCTCGCCGTCGAGATCGTCCATCCGCAAGGCACCCCGCGCGTCGGCGACCACCTTGCGCACCCGCACCTCTGCGCCCGACAACCTCGCCCTGGCGCTGCGCAGGCGTGCGACACCCTCCTCGAAGAGCGCCAGCGCCTGGTCGAGATCACCGTCATTGGACTCGAGACGCCGGACAATCTCCTCGAGCCGGCGCAGGTCTTCGGCCAGCGTCGGTGTCTCCTCGGCGCGATTTTCCTCGGCCATCAATTCTCCTCCACTCGGGCCGAAACTTCGCCATCGATGACGCGGAGCCGGAACGACATTGCCGGGGTGAATTCGGCGGCGCGGCGCAACACCCGGCCATCCTCGGCTCGGGGGAGGGCGAACCCCCGTTCAAGGACTTTCAGCGGGCTCAATGCGTCCAATTGCGCGCCAAGCCGCTCGACTTGTCGCTGCCGACGTTCCAGGAGATTGGCCACCGCCGAGTGAAGACGATCTCCCGAACGCTCCAATCGTTCGGTCGCGAGCCGGGTTCCCTGCCCCACCGCGTTGGCAAGCCGTACAGCCAGATGGTTGACCCGATCGATCAGCTCGGCGCTGTCCGGCACCGCCAGCTCTATTGCCGCCGAAGGAGTCGGAGCCCTGCAGTCGGCCACGAAATCCGTGAAAGACACGTCGGTCTCATGCCCGACAGCGGAGATGGTGGGGACCTTCACTTGGGCCAGCGCGCGGCAGACTTTTTCGCTGTTGAAGACGGCGAGGTCCTCCTTGCCGCCGCCGCCCCGGGCCACAATACACAGCGAGACTCCCTCCAGCCGATTGACCAGCTTGAGGGCGCGCACCATTTCAATCTCGGCCTCGGCACCC
>DATIOS010000235.1:0-6715 GCA_035472915.1 Thermoanaerobaculia bacterium | reverse complement strand
GGCGAGGAGACGGAGGACCTCGATCTCGCGCGGCGTCAAGGTCTCGATCATCGCCGGGGCCGGCGCTGCTTGAGACCCGCTGGCGTGCAGACCCCGCAGCAACGATTCGGTCACCGCCGGCTGGAGGCAGGTGCCGCCGGCGACCAGGGTCTCGATGGCGCCCACGAGTTGCGATAGCGAAACGTCCTTGCGCAGAAAACCCTTCGCCCCTTCCCGGATCGCCTCCAAAACCAGCGAGCGGTCGTCAAAGGTGGTGAGCACCAGACAGGGCGGCGCGTCCGGCTTCTGCTGGAGGGCGCGCAAAACGCCGAGCCCGTCCAGTCGCGGCATGCGCACGTCGAGGAGCACGACGTCCGGCCTCGTCTCCGCGATGAGCGTCAAGGCCTCCTCGCCGTCCGCGGCCTCGGCGGTGATCTCGATGCGCGAGTCGAGCTCCAGGAGCTTGCGGATGCCTTGCCGTACCAGGTTCTCGTCTTCGGCGATGAGGACCCGGAGAGACGGTGCCGTCACGCGCCCCTCCGCACCGGCACCAGGGCGGCCACGGCGAAGCCCATTCCGGGCCGGGTGGACACGTCGAGCCTTCCTCCGGCGCTCTCCAAGCGCTCGCGCATGCCGGCGAGCCCACGGCCGGCCGCGACGGCTTCCGCGCCGTGCCCGTCGTCCCGCGCCCGCACCTCGATGGCGCCGTCCTCCTGGGTGACGTCGAGCCAGAGGTTCTCCGCTCCGGCGTGCTTGGCCGCGTTGGTGACGATCTCCTGGCAGCAACGCAGTAGAAGGTGGGCCACGCCGGCGTCCTCGACTGCGAGATCGTCCGGCAGCCGCAGATGAACCCGCGGCCGCGGGATCTCCTCCGTGATCGCCTCCAGTGCCCGCCGCAGGTCGAGCCGCTCGGTACGGCCCAGGGTGTCCACGATCTCGCCGATGTCCGTCAGCACCTGCCGGTTGAGCGACTGCGCCACCTGAATGGGCTCCAGCGCTGGGCCTTCGACGCGGTGCGAGGCGACTTCGAGATTCAGCGACAGGGCCACCAGCCGGTGCCCCACGGCGTCGTGCAGCTCACGGGCGATGCGCAGCCGCTCGGCGGCCCGGCTGCTCTGGGCCAGCAGCTCGCGCGCCGAGCGCAGCTCCGCGTTCGTTCGCGCCAGCTCCTCCCGTCCGCGGGCCTCCCGCTCCAGGGCCGCAAAGGCGAGGAAGGCCAGGATCTGGAAGCCCAGGTAGGGCGGCACCAGCAGGAACGCCGGCCGCGGCGACCAGTGAAGGCCGATGGCAACTCCCAAGAGGAGCGTCTGGGCTCCGATCCAGGCGAGCCCCGTCCGGTGGGAGACCCGCGAGGCGAGCTGCATGGCCACCAGGACGAGGAGCGTCCCCTCGAAGCCGTTGCAGAGGAAGCCGACGATGACGATCACGCACGTGGCTTGGAACGCCAGCAGTGCCAGCGCGATTTTTCGTGGCATCTCCCGGTCGCCCGCCGTCACCCAGAAGGCGGCGGCGAAGAGGAGCCACGCCGGGAGCCAGACGGCGAGCCTCCCGGGGGTCACGGTCGAGATCTGAAACCAGATCGGCAGCCCGACGCCGAGCCACGCCGCCACCCCGCCCCAGCGCAGGAGCCGGTGATGTTCGCGGGTCCCGTCCGTCGTCCCCATTCTAAGGATCGATGATAGCGCCCCGCTCCGGCCTGCCGCATAGGCCGAAAGGCATAGGTCGAGACTACTCCCGGCGCCACATGTGGCGGCCTGGCGCTTCTCTCTACGATGGGCGGTGAAGGAGGAAGAAGCCAATGACCCGCAGACAAGTTCTACACGGAGGAATTCTCATGACCGCCGGAGCCATCGCCGGAACCTCAGCTTTGCTCGCCCAGGTGCCAGCCGCCCAGCCCCAGGCCGCGCCGCAGCCTACCCAAGGCAAAATCCCCGACCGGGGACCTCGCTTGGATGCCGACCTCGTGCGCCAGTTCGTCATCGCCGGTCACGGCAATCTCGACATGGTCAAGGAGATGCTCGCGCAGCAGCCCGCCCTGATCAATGCCACCTGGGACTGGGGGAGCGGCGACTGGGAGACGGCCCTGGGCGGCGCCTCGCACATGGGCAACAAGCCCATCGCCGAGTACCTGCTCGCTCACGGCGCCCGCATGGACGTCTTCTGCGCCACCATGATGGGCAAGACCGAGATCGTAAAGGCGTTCCTGGCGGACGATCCCAAGGTCGTGGACCTCAAGGGGCCGCACGGCATTCCCCTCGTCCGTCACGCCCAGGCGGGAAAGCAGGAGGCGCTGGTGGAGATGCTGGTGGCGGCAGGAGCGAAGGCCTAGACCCTACAGGACCTTCGTCATCAGGACCCGGTCGTAGGCCACGAAACCCACCCGGCGATAAAGGGCCTGGGCGTCCTTCTTGTAGTGCTCGACGACGAGATGGATGGCGCGGATTCCCAGCTCACGGCACGCCTCTTCGGCCGCGGCCAGCGCCCTGGTGCCCAGGCCGTGGCCGCGGTGGGCGGGAGCCAGATACAGCTCGTCGACCACCGCATTCCGGCCGCTGAACTCCAGGCTGAAGCCAAAGGTGAGGACGAGATAGCCGACCACGGATCCGCCGTCGTCGATGGCGAAGAGCCGCCCCAGGCTGGGCTCGTCGAGTAGCAGGGCTAGGTTGGCTCGGGCCTCCTCCTCGCGGAAGGCGTAGTGATCCTCCTCGAAAAAGTCGCGGTGGAGGGCTAGGATCGCTTCGACGTCGGCGTGAGTCGCAATTCGCGGGGCTGACATCGGATCTCCTTTGCGTCGCCAAGCCATGGCAGCCATGTGGCTGCGTCGTTCGAGCGTCAGCCGGCGCTATTTGTTCGGCCGCCGGTACCCGCGGGTCCTGCTCGAGCGGCCAGGGACCCTTAGGGAGAGCGGCGGCTCAATTTCCCCGAGCGGCGAGCCGATTCCCCCGAGCGGCAAACCAATTGTCCCGAGCGGCGAACCGATTATCCCGAGCGGCGAACCGATTTCCCCAAGCGGCGAACCGATTTCCCCGAGCGGCGAACCGATTATCCTCAGCGGCGAGCCGATTATCCCGCGCGGCGAGCCAGTTTCCCCTGGCGGCGAACCGATTCGCCCGAGCGGCGAGCTCATTATCCCCAGCGGCGGGTCAATTCTCCCTAGTGGCGGAAGGACTATCTCGAGCGGCGAGTCACTTTTCACCCGCGGCGAGCCGATTTTCCGCAGCGGCGGAGCGTCCGCCGGACTCTGCAAGCCGGCTCCAAGCGCGGGCGGGTCGTTCGCCGGCAGAGTCGAGACGTCGCCCTGGGATATCGTCTCCCCTCGGAGGTCACGATGAAGATCGTTTCGGTGAACGTGGGGCTTCCCAGGCCCGTGGAATGGCGCGGCCGGCGCATCATGACCGGCATCTTCAAGGAGCCCGTCACCGGCCGGATCGCCGTGCGCAAGCTCAACCTGGCAGGCGACCGCCAGGCCGACCTCTCGGTTCACGGCGGCGTTTACAAGGCGGTGTACGCCTATCCTTCCGAGCACTACCCCTTCTGGCGGCAGGAGCTGGATCTCTCCAATCTCGCTTGGGGCGCTTTCGGCGAGAACCTCACCACCGAGGGCTGGTGGGAGGACGAAGTCCACATCGGCGACCGCTTTCGCGCCGGCACGGCGGAATTCATCGTCACCCAGCCTCGCACCCCCTGCTTCAAGCTGGCCTTGAAATTCGACCGCGACGATGTCGTCGACGAGTTTCTACAGAGCGCCCGCCCCGGCTTCTACCTCGCCGTCGCCAAGGAAGGTGAGCTAGGAGTTGATGATGCCTTCGAACGCATTCACGAGGATGAGCATCATGTCAGCGTCGTGGACATCGTGAATCTCTACCTTCACCGGCAGGCCCGGCCCGATCCGGACCTGCTTCTTCGGGCGACCGAGGTGGAGGCTTTGCCGGAAGCATGGCGGCAGCATTTCCGGAGGCGGTTGGGGTAGGAAGGTCACCCGGTCTGACCGCCTCCTCCATAGGCGCCAACATTGAGGCGTCAAGAGCCCCCGCCCAAGACCCTCACCCTGCCCTCTCCCGACCACCCCGACCCCCTCCCCGGGAGAGGGAACCCGGCCGGGGTGTCCTTGCTGGCTGTTCTCCCTCTTCTCCCGGTGAGGGGGCTGGGGCGGTCGGGAGAAGAGGGTCGGGGTGATGAGGGTCTTGGGAGGGGGCCCTCTGAGGCATCAAAGTTAGCGCCTATTTCCACCTCGCCCCATCTCCTCCTCATCCTTCGCAGCCAGCCGCTCCTCCCGTCCCACTTCCTTTCGATACTGCGCCTTGAAGCCCTCCTCGCCGCCCGGCACGATCCCGCCGATCTTTGCCGCCCAGGCCGGCGCCTCCTTGGGCGTCTTCTTCCCAGTGGAGAGGTAGCCCAACTCGAGGAGGAGCTTGAGGACGGCGAAGACGGCGAAGGGCGCCTGCTTGATGTCGAAGAACATGATGCCGGCCATCCCGAAGATGATGGCGAGGTGGATCACGATCGTCCGGCCCACCGATCTTTGGGCCAGGTTGCGAATCCAGGCGAAGGGACGGTCGCGCAGGTTCTGGCAGTCGAGCGCGAAGCTTCCAGTCATGATGAGCGCCATCGCGGCGAGCCCCTTGCGGAGCGACGGAAGGTGAACGGCGACGTCGGGCCGGTCCTTCAACATCAGGCCGAGGATCACCGCCAAGAAGAGGCCGTGGGCCAGGTTGAAGGCCAGGGAGCCGGTGACGAACTCGGGGAGGAAGGCGCTGAACGGCTTGTCGTTCTGCTTGATGCCGAGCTGGGGGCGGTAGTAGCCCCGCTTGTGCGTCAGCCGCCGATGGAGGACCATGCGCAGCGTGATGAAGAACGTTCCCAGCAACGTCTCGCACCAGTAGAGGGCGAGCACCGTCCCCCACGACCAGCCGAGGGCGTAGACGCCGTAGAGCGGAACTCCGTTGAGAGCGAGGACCTGGATCAGGGCGAAGGCTCGGGAAATCGCCGGTGCCGCGGACGCCCCCTCAACGACCTCTCTTCCTTCCATGGACACCTCTCCTCTTGCCGGTCCTGCGGTCTGAACCCCTGATCGCCTCCGAGTTGACTCCGCCAACGATCACTGCCGGAATTGGGGCCGGTGTCAACTTCGGCCTCGCTCTTCCGGTGTAGAGCCCGCCGAGGTCAATGAGGAGCTTGACGATGGCAAAGACAGCGAAGGGAGCTTTCGAAATTCCATAGCGCCCTATGCCGATCCCGCCAAGAATGAGGGCGAGTTGGATGACCGCGATCCGTCCGAGCGAACGCTGAGCCAGGCCCTCGATCCATGTGAAGGGCAGTTTGCGCAGCTTCTGGCAGTCGAGCGCCAGGCTCCCGGCCATGATCAGGGCCATCGCCGCGAGCCCCTGCCGGAGCGCCGCAAGATGGACGGCGGCACCAGGCTGACCTTTCAGCATCAGGCCGAGGACCATTCCGAGGAAAAGACCATGGACAAAGGTGGCGAACAGCATGGCGCCGACGAATTCGAGGAGGACGGCCCGAAAGGGCTTTTTTCCCCGGGCGCCGAGCAAGGAATGCGAGTAGCCCCGGTCGTGGGTCAGCCGCCGGTGGAGGATCATGCGGAGCGCCAGGAAGAACGTGCCCAGCACCGTCTCGCAGCAATAAAGGACGAGCACCGTCCCCCACGACCAGCCGAGGACGTAGACGCCATAGATGGGAACTCCATTGAGCGCGAGCACCTGGATCAGGGCGAAGGCCCTGGCCAACGCAGAGGAGGCGGATGTCGAGGGTGGGGCTGCGGCCAAGAGGGGGCTCCTGTCGGAGAGGATGTGAAAGCAAGGACACCAGGGACATCAAAGGCATCAAGGACCCGGAGCATACCCCGAGGCGGAGTCTCTTCGGGTCCTTGGCGTCCCTGTCCTTGAAGTCCTTGCTTTGCCTTTCAGCCGCGCCCCTCGTTTACTCCTCCGCGTCAGCGCCCGTGATCTGCGAAGCCGAGCGCCGGGCCCGGAGGCCGGCAGCTTCGAGCTGCGGCACCTTGCGCTTGATGCCGGCGATCTGCTCGACGACGTGGTGCGCGGAGAGGACCGCGCCCTCCTGCCAGCCGGGCAGATAGGACACCTGATCGCCCACGACCTGGAACTGCTTGTCGGGCTCCAGAAGGCGATCGTACGCGGCTTGCTGGCCCTCTTTACCCCAATCCCAGTTGGCCCAGCCGCCCCGCTGGTGGGGCACGAGCTGCCAGGCGATGGAGAGGCCCAGATCGAGGGGGACGAAGTCCGCGAACCGGGGGTGGAGCAGCTTGGCTCCCTCCTGGGCCTTCTTCAGGCGCTCCTCGAGCGGCAGCTTGCCGAAGTCCTCGGCGACCTTGTCGAAATTGTAGGCTCCGGTAAGAACCCCCTTCTTCTCTTTGAAGAAGCCGGAGGACGGGTACCACATCTGCGTGATGGAGTGATCGATCCAACTGATGCCGCCGTAGATCTGGTTCTCCTGATCGGGTGCCTCCCAGAAGCGCTCGTTCGCCTGCCAACCCACCTTGCAGGTGTTGGCGAACGGAACGAGGCCCACGGCGTTTCGGTAGTCCTGTTTGAAACTGCTCTCGTTGGCGATGATCTTGTGCAGCAGCGGCAGAGGGATGTTGCTGAGGCAATAATCGGCCTTCGTTTCAACTTGCTTGCCGCCGGCGATATAGGTGACGCGTACCTCTTTGTCGCCGTTGGTCACCTGCACCACCTCGGTCTTTGCTTCAAACATCTTG
>DATIOS010000234.1:0-17021 GCA_035472915.1 Thermoanaerobaculia bacterium | reverse complement strand
CTCCAGGTGGTGGAGGACGGGGAAGGGGTCGACCGGCGTTCCCTTCCACCACCGCTTCTCCGCCGTCATGCGGGTGATGGCGAAGTGGAGGTGGGGGGAGCGCGGCGGGGCGTTGCCGGAGGTGCCGACGTAGCCGATGACCTGGCCCTTGGTCACCTGATTGCCCTCGGCGAGGCCGGGGGCGTAGCGCTCCAGGTGGGCGTAGTAGTAACTATAGGTATTGGTGGGATCGAACTGGTAGACCGTCAGCCCGCCCTTGTTGCTGGTGAAGAGCTTGACGATGCGCCCGCCCTCGACCGCCAGCACCGGCGTGTTGCGGGGAGCCAGGATGTCGATGGCGTCGTGGACGCGTCCCTGGCTCCGGGAGTCCTTGAAAGTATCCTGGAGCGCCTGCCGGGTGACGCCCTGGACAGGCACCATCAGTTCCCTGGCCGCCAGCTCCGCCGGCGGTGGCACGGCCGGAAGTGCCGGAGAGGTCTCGGTTGCCGGAGCTTCGGGCGCCGGAGTCGCGGTCGTTTCGGCGCCTGGAATCGGTGGCGGCGCGGTCTCCCGCGCCGGAGGCACGATGGATGACGGGGTCGGCGCGGCCATGGGCGGCGGTGGCGAGATCGTACGCGGCACCTGGGGCCGGCCGCTGAGCTGACCGTACAGATATACGACCAGCAGCACGGTGGCGGCGCCGAGGATGAAGCCTCCCATCCCCGCCAGGGGAACCTTCAAGCTCCCAGGCTTCTTGTCCCTGGCCATGCGCGCCGCCCCCTTTCAGTCGAGAGGGTGAGACTCTACTCCTGAAAGAGAACCGGGGTCCCCGGCTTGACCAGCCCCGCCAAGGTGAGAGCGTCCCAGTTGGTGAGCCGGACGCAGCCGTGGGAGAAGCTTTTGCCGATCATTTTGGGTACCGGCGTGCCGTGGATGCCGTAGTGATCTTTGGAGAGGTCGATCCAGACGACGCCCACCGGATTTCTGGGGCCGGCGGGTATCTTTGCCTTGACCTGGGTGCCATCCGAGTCCCAAAACAGGGCGGGGTTGTAATTGAAGGACGGATTGAGGGCGATGCCTTTGACTTTCCAATCGCCCAAAGGGAGCGGATCGTGCTCGCTTCCGGCGGAGACAGGAGCGAAAAAGAGGACGCCGTTGGGTCCCTGAACGGTGAGCGTGCTGGCGCTTTTCGAGACCACGATCCGCGTGCCGTCGGGGGCTTGGCCTTTCTGCGGCGGCCCCACCTGCCGGACGTTGGGCGCCCGGAGCTGCTGGCCGGCCACGTCGAACCGGGCGCCCGGATTGAGCTTCTGAAGGAAGCCCTCGGTCGAGTGAAATCTCTCGGCGAGCATCTCGAGCGGGGTACTGTACCCGAGGGCCGGAAGCTTTGCCTTGTCGTCCATCTCTTCTGGAATGGGAAGGAACGGCCCCTTCAGATCGTCCGGCGTGATCGTGTAGAGAGCGATCACCTGATTGCCCGCGACCTGGAGGGCCTGCCACGTGGCGTTGTCCACCTTGCCGGTGGGCGGCAAGCCATGAGCCGTCTGGAAGGCGGACAGGGCCTTGGTGGAGTTCGATCCCCAACGGCCGTCCATTACGCCCGGTGAGAAACCCGCCCGGTCGAGGAGGACCTGAACATCGCCCGGGACTTTGGGGGAAGGGACACCCCGGATACCCTGCGCCGGTCCCGGCGGAGATGCCGGAGCGGGTGCGGAGACTGGGGGTGGTGCCGGAGCCGGAGTCGCCGTCTGGGGTGGCGTGGCCGGAGTCTGGGAAGGCACCTGGGCGGGCGCCGGAGTTGGAGCAGGGGCCGGGGGCGCGGTCTGGGGGCGCGCCTGCGGCGGGGGGGCTGGAGCCGGAGCCGGCTTCTGCGCTGCCGCTCCGCAAGGCTGGGCGGCGATGAATAAGAGGACGAGAAGCGTCGACACGGGTCGCAGCATGAGCTCTCTTTCCGGGGCCAGCCAGGATGGCCGGCCCGCGCTTCCCCACTCTGCAACACGCGGGCCATGCGAGGGTGGGGAGGGGCATAGGCGCTAACTTTGCTGAGAGTTTCCCCCGCTCAAGACCCTCACCCCTGCCCCTCTCCCGACCACCCCATCCCCCTCCCCGGGAGAGGGGTACTCGGCTGGGGCGGTCTTGGCGGTTCTCCCTCTTCTCCCGGTGAGGGGGTGGAGGGGGTCGGGAGAAGAGGGCCGGGGTGATGAGGGTCTTGGGTGGGGGAGCTCCGAGCCGGCGGCTACTGCGTGAGGTTCGGCTGGGTTCGCTCGGGAAACACCACCACTCGCCGATAGGGTTCTTGGCCTTTGCTTTCGGAGGACAGGCCGAAGCGTCCGACGAGCTCGTGCTGGAGACGGCGGAGGTGGTTGTTCTGGGGGGAGAGCTCGACGGGCCGGCCCAGCTCGAGCACCTCGTCGACCGCCTCTTCGACCTCGCGCACGGCGGCCTCGTCCAGGCTCGGGTGGTCGTCGACGCCGAAGGCGGTGCGGAGGAAGTTCTCCATCTGCACGATGGTGTTGCTGCGCACGATATAGAAAGGAATTCCTCTTGCTTGAGCGTCGCGCAGGCGGCGGGGTTGGCGCCGCTCCTGGGCCTTGAGGGTCACCACCATGTCCGCGTCGTCCAAGTCGTCCACCAGGTACGCGGGCACCCGGAACTTGCGCAGCGCGCGTTCCAACTTCGCCTTGCTCACGGCGTAGGGGAAGATCCGCACCGTCCGGCCGCGGGAGAGGCGCGGTGGCACGAAAGCGGGCGCCTCGTCGTCCTCCGTTCTTTCGGGGCTCTTCTCGGAGCGGGAGCGCTCGGCCTGCTGGATCTCGACGCCGCCGGCCGCGGTCCGGGTGCGCAGCTCGGGGCGGGCCGGGATGTCGCGTAGGAAGCGGTCCACCACCTCGGCGACGTCGCGGTGCACCGCGAGACGGTCCTGATCCTGGATCTCCACCAGCACGTCGAAGGTCGGCGGCGCTTTCCGTTCCAGCACCGTCTTCTGGGTCCCTCGCCGCCTCGCCTCGTCGTCCGAAAGGGTGACGGCGTGGATGCCGCCCACCAGGTCCGACAGGGTCGGGTTCTGGAGCAGGTTTTCGAGGGTGTTGCCGTGGGCGGTGGCGATGAGCTGCACGCCGCGCTCGGCGATGGTGCGGGCCGCCAGGGCCTCGGCGGCGGTGCCGATCTCGTCGATGACGATGACTTGCGGCATGTGGTTCTCCACCGCCTCGATCATCACCGCGTGCTGCTCGTCGGGGGAGGGAACCTGCATGCGCCGGGCGCGGCCGATACCCGGATGGGGAACGTCGCCGTCGCCGGCGATCTCGTTCGAGGTATCGACCACGATCACTCGCTTGTTGAGCTCGTCGGCGAGCACCCGGGCCGCCTCGCGCAGCAGGGTGGTCTTGCCCACACCGGGCCGGCCCAGGAGGAGGATGGACTGCCCCTCCTCGATGACGTCGCGGAGGATGTCGACGGTGCCGAACACCGCCCGTCCGACCCGGCAGGTGAGGCCGACGGCGTCGCCCACCCGGTTGCGAATGGCCGAGATGCGGTGAAGGGTGCGTTCGATGCCCGCCCGGTTGTCCTTGCCGAAACGGCCGACGCGGCCCACTACATAGGCGATGTCCTCGGCGGTGACGGTGGTCTCGGCGAGGAGCTCGCCGCGATCCGGGTAGCGGGCCTCCGGCAGCCGGCCGAGATCGAGCACCAGCTCCATCAGCGATTCCCTCTGCGCCGGGTCCTCCAGGGCCTTCTGGAGCGGCGGCGGCAGCACGGCCAGCAATAATTCCAAGTCGTCGGTGATGGGTTTTCCCGCCACGGACTGATTCTACTCCGTCAGATCATTTGGCCATCTGTCGTCAGCGCCCCTTTGGGGCGGACCCTCACCCCCTACCCCCTCTCCCGCCCCCTCCCAACCCCCCACACCGGGAGAGGGGGAACACAATGGAGGTCGTCTTCTTGCTTGTCTCCCTCTTCTCCCGGTGTGGGGGGTTGGGAGGGGGCGGGAGAAGAGGGCCGGGGTGATGAGGGTTTGAAACGTTTGTCCCGCTGGATCGTAGGGAGAGTGAAGGCGGCGTGCGCGCCAGCGTGCCGCTCTGGCTTGCAATCTCATCAACCTCGTCGACAAGGAGGATTTTTCCATGTCCTACCGTTCCATCCGAAGGATCTTCCCGGTCCTCTGCGGGCTTCTTTTCCTCGCCTCGACCGTCCAGGCGGCGACGCTGAAGGATCATTTCGACAAGACCGTCCCCCTCAAGGCCGGTTCCCAGCTCACCCTGCGCAACGTCAACGGCTCCATCAAGCTGGAGGCCTGGGATCGCGACGAGGTGCGGATCGAGGCCGACAAGGAGGTGAAGGCCGGCACCGACGCCGCCGCCCGCAAGTTCATGGACCAGGTGCGGATCGACGTCACTCCCGAAGGCGGCGGCCTGCGCGTCGAGACCCACACTCCCAAGCAGGGGGCCAACGGGCTTTGGGACGCGATGTTCGGCAACAGCATCAACTATCACGTCAACTACCGGCTCCATGTGCCGCGCCAGGCCGCGGTGGACGCCGAGAGCGTCAACGGCGGCGTCTCGCTGGCCGGCACCCATGGCAAAGTGCGCTTGGAGACGACCAACGGCGCGGTCGACGTCCAGGACGTGACGGGCGACGTGAACGCCGGCTCCACCAACGGCGGCATCAGCGCCACCCGCGTCGCCGGCGCCGTGAAGGCGGAGACCACCAACGGCTCCGTCAACATCGAGCTGACCTCCCTCCCTGCCGGCAGCGACCTGCGTTTCGAGTCCACCAACGGCGGCGTCCACGTCCGCCTGCCGCACGACGCGCGCCTGTCGGTCGACGCGGAGACCACCAACGGCCATGTCAAAAGCGACTTCGAGGTCGCGGGCGGCAAGCCTGGTAAGCGTTCCCTCAGGGGCGACATCAACGGCGGCGGCGGGCAACTGAAAATCCGCACCACCAACGGGGGAATCGAGATCCTCGACCACTGAGGACCGGTCAAAAAGAGCGGGGTAACTCCCCGCCCCACGGCGCGGGCCGGCGGAGCGGGGAGGCTGTAGACTTCGGATGTCCACAAAGGAGATCCGACCATGGCATCCCAGAACTCTTCCGCTTCCCAGGTGCCTGCCAATCAGGCGGTGATCCTCGCCGCGACGGATTTTTCAGAGACCGCCAACTCGGCCCTCGACTGGGCGGTCGAGCTCGCCCGCCAGCAAGGAGCGTGTCTCGAGCTGGTTCACGCTGTCACCATTCCGCCGGCCCTGCCGGGATACCTCCCTCCGACGAGCCTGGATTTTTCGGAGGAGCTGCGCAAGGCGGCCGAGACGCGCCTGGCCGAGACGGTAACGGCGCTCGCGGGCAAGGGAGTGGAGGTCACGACGTTCCTCGACGTCGGTACGCCGTCGCAGGTGATCGTGCAGCGAGCCGACTCGTTGACGGCGCGGGCGATCGTCATCGGCACCCGGGGCCTCACGGGCTTGCGGCATCTGCTGTTGGGGAGCACGGCCGAGCGGGTGGTGCACGGCGCTCGCTGTCCGGTGCTGACGGTGCACCCCGCGGACGCCGGGGGCCACCGCCCGATCCGCACCATCCTGGTACCCACGGATTTCTCCGAGGACGCCGAGCTGGCGGTGACGACCGCCCACCATCTTCTTTCCTTCCTGGAGCAGGACGCCCGGCTGATCCTCCTCCACGCCTACAACCTGCCGATCGAGTACACGGCGTACGGGCCGATCCCCACGTCCCTCTCCTATCTAGAGGACGCCGGTCTCGAAGCCGAGCGGCGGCTCTTCGAGATGTCGGAGTCTCTCAAGCGGGATGGGCTGACGGTCGAGACCGTGGCGCACGAAGGCGATCCCGCCCACGTCATCGCCGAAGAAGCTCAGACGCGCGGTGCGGATCTCATCGCCATGGGCACCCGCGGCCACACCGGCCTGCGTCACCTCTTCCTGGGCAGCACCGCTGAGAGAGTCGTGCAGCAGGCGCCGTGCCCGGTGATGACGATCCGGCGGCCGGAGGAGTAGGGGACTTCAACGAGCTACCGCCGCCTCCACGGCGACCGGCCCGGGCACTCCTCCGAAGCGCCGCTCCCGGCGGTGGAGCTCGCGGACGGCTTCGGCGAGGTCGCCCTTGTCGAAGTCGGGCCACATGCGGTCGGTGAAGACCAGCTCGGCGTAGGCGCACTCCCATAGCAGGAAGTCCGAAAGGCGCTTCTCACCTCCGGTGCGGATCAGCAGATCGACGTCGGGCACCGGCCGGCCGTCGTGGGGCGGATCGGCGAGTAGGCGCGAAAAGGCTTCGCGGGAGAGCTCTTCGTCGGTCCCCTGAGACTGGCAGCGCTCGGCGGCGCGGAGGATGGCGTCGCGCGCCGAGTAGTCGACGGCGATGCGCAGCAGGGAGCGATCGGATCCCGCGGTTACCGCTTCGGCGTGCTCCACGACCCGCACCAGACCAGGCGAGAGCCGGTCTCGCCGGCCGATGACGGCGATGCGGATGCCGTTCTTCGCGCACTTGGCCGCCTCCGCCATCAGGTAGCTGCGGAAGAGGCGCATCAGGGCGCGCACCTCGGCGTCGGGCCGGCGCCAGTTGTCGGAGGAGAAGGCGAAGAGCGTCAGCGTGCCGATTCCAAGATCGCCCGCCGCCTCGACAGCCCGACGGACGGCCTCGACGCCCGCCGTGTGCCCCGCCGAGCGCGGCCAGCCGCGGGAGACCGCCCAGCGGCCGTTGCCGTCCATGATGATGGCCACGTGCAGCCCGCCGCCGGCTTGCTCACCTGAAGCCAGAGCGGGTGGTGCGAGACGGAGAGTCGCGCTCATCTCTGCACCATGCCGGCGTTCCCGGCTGTCCGTGCACTACCTGGATCTTTGAGCAGGGAGATGACCTCCGTGCGCCCGCGCAGCCGGGCGAGCTTGGGCGCCAGCCAGTCCTGCCAGGTGTCGCCAAGCCGAAGGTCCGGCGCCCTGATGAGCAACGCTCGGACGCACCGGGCGTCCGCTTCGGTGACGGCGTAGGTGAGTGCCGTTTGCCCGTTGGGCTGCTTCAGTCGCGGATCGGCGCCCGAGGCCAGCAGCTCCTCCACGATCTCCCCCTCGCCCTGGGCTGCCGCCAGCATGAGGGGCGTAAGGCCGTTCGGGGCCGCGAGGTCCGGCTGGGCTCCGGCGGAGAGGAGGGCGCGCACGCTTCCGAGCTGATTCTTGTGGACGGCGTGGATCAGGGGAGGCCAGCCGTTGGGACCCGAGTCCTGCTGATTGGGATCGACTCCGGCGTGCGCCAGCTCCGCGATCGCTTCGGTCCGGCCGCTGCGCGATGCCCAGATCAGGGCTCCGAATCCCTCGCTACCCAGGATGCTGGGATGGAGCGCCAGCTCGCGCTTCAGCTCCGCCGGTGAGCCTCCGGCCGCTGCCACCGCCAGGGGAGTCTGCGGCCGGGCTCTCGGCAACGCTCTGAGGAGCCAGAATCCCGCGGCGCCCAGCAGGGCGAGCCCGAGGCCCAGGAAAGCCACAACCCGGATGATCTTCACGAAAGTCTCTCCTCCTGTAAATTACTTTGCCCTGCAAAGCGCGCGTACGCGAAAATACGCCTGAAAAGGCCGCACGTCATCCTTCCCGGGTGGCGTGGATGATGGCTTCCATGCGTTCGAGATAGCGCTCCAGGGCGCTGCGGCCGGGGTGAGTCAGCCGGTACTCCGTCTTCGGCATGCGCCCCTCGAAGTACTTCTCGCAAG
Organism: Thermoanaerobaculia bacterium; assembly: GCA_035472915.1. Lineage (GTDB taxonomy): Bacteria > Acidobacteriota > Thermoanaerobaculia > Multivoradales > UBA5704 > DATARR01. The sequence goes on along the minus strand of DATIOS010000234.1, from coordinate 9,334 downwards.
AGACGTAGCCGGCCTCCTCCAGCTTACGGGCGTGGACGCTGAGGTTGCCGTCGGTCGTCTTGAGCAGCTTCTTGAGGTCGTTGAAGCTCAGGTGGTCGTTCACCGCCAGGGCGCTGACGATGCCGAGACGCATCCGCTCGTGGATCAGGCGGTCGAGATCCAGGGCGGTCTGGGGAGCAGGACCGGCGACGATCATTTCCGTCTCCCCGGCTCCGGCGCCGTCCTCGTGCTTGAGCGCCCTAGCCACCGTGCCTCCAGGCGATCAGGGCGCCGAACATCAAGTGCAGACCGCCGAATCCAGCCGCCAGCAGGGCGTCTCCCCAGCCGGGCGGCGCTACCAGCGCCACCACGCCCAGGGCCATGAAGGCGAGGCCCATCACCGGCACCGTGCGCACCGAGAAGGCGCCTCCGGTCACCACCGCCGTGCCATAGAGCAGCAGCCACACTCCCGGCAGCACCGTGATCGTGCCGGTGACCAGCAATACCGCCGTCAGCACGGCGCCGGAGAACAGGGGAGGCAGCAGGCCGAGGACGAAACGCCGGCCCGGCGTGGAGAAAAGGCTGATCTCCGCCCGCTTCGCCTTCCAGGCGACGGCCACGGAGTTGACGAGGATGGCCAGCAGCGCCTCTCCCAGCCAGATGGCGAGCCAGTTCAGGAAGCTCGCCTGGCGCGACGCCAGGTAAGCCGCCCCCAGCGCCGTGGCTCCCACCGCCATCTCGCCCAGGCCCGACACCGCCGTGAAGAAGGCCGCACCTTCCATGGTCTCGCGGATGAACCGCAAGTTGTCGATCGCCGTCAGGTGCAAAGCGGGTGGTGGAACGAGGCGGGGACGGGCAGGCTGGGGATCGGTCACGGGATTGACTCTACGCTCGCTGCCGGCGGCCGTCAAGTACTTTTTGGCGCAAAGTGGAGGCCATGGCTCAGGAACGCTCCTACCGCCCAAGACCCTCATCACCCCGGCCCTCTTCTCCCGCCCCCTCCCAACCCCCCACACCGGGAGAAGAGGGAGACAAACAAGGAAATCGATTTGCAATGTGTTCCCCCTCTCCCGGTGTGGGGGGTTGGGAGGGGGCGGGAGAGGGGGCCAGGGGGTGAGGGTTTTGGGTGGGGGGCTTTCCTACGCCCCCGCCCCGGCCCCCTCCACCCGCTTCTTCGCCAGGTTCGCCACCATCCCCACCATTCCCATGAGCCCCATGGACTTGCCCATGGAGAGCTCGCGGCCGAAGACGTCGTAGACGATGTCGGAGGGCACCTCGGCCACCTGCTCGAGCGGCGCGCCGGAGAGGGTGTCGTCGAGGATCACGGCCATGGCCTTGGCCGAGATTCCCTGTGGATTCTCGACAGCGAAGTGGAAGTCGAGCGTGCCGTCCGGCCGCGGCTCGGGGAAGATGTACGCCTCGGACTCGCAGGCCGGCACCTGGGCCGTCTCCGGGTAGGGCCGCTGGGCGAGCCGCGGCGGCACCTCCTCGAAGCGGCCGGCAAGGTCGATGAGGAGCTGGATGCGCTCGCTGCGGTCGGCGATCGATCCCAGCAGGTCCAACGTCTGCGTCAGTTTCTCCGGTACGGCCATGGCACGCTCGTCCTTCCTGTCAGGGAAACCAGGGTTTCAGCGCTCGATGGGCACGCCCACGAGGTTGCCCCACTCCGTCCAGCTGCCATCATAGTTGCGGACCTGGTTGTAGCCCAGCAGGTTGCGGAGGACGAACCAGGTATGGCTGCTGCGCTCGCCGATGCGGCAGTAGACGACGACGTCGTCGTCCGGCTTGAGCCCGGCTTCCCTCTCATAGAGGGCGCGCAGCTCGTCGGCGGTCTTGAAGGTGCCGTCCTCCGGATTGACCGCCTTGGCCCACGGCACGCTCTTGGCGCCGGGGATGTGGCCGCCACGCAGGGCGCCCTCGTTCGGATAATCCGGCATGTGGAGCCGCTCGCCGGAGTACTCGGCGGGGCTGCGCACGTCGATCATCGGCTTTTTGGCGTTGGTGTGCGCCAGCACCTGGTCGCGGAAGGCGCGGAAGCGCTTGTCGTCGCGCTCGGCGGCCACGTAGTCGCTCGGCGGGTACGATGGCACGTCCTTGGTCAGCGGCCGGCCTTCGTTGAGCCACTTGATGCGGCCACCATCGACGATCTTCGAGTTGTCGTGTCCGAAGAGATGGAACACCCAGGAGGCGTAGGTGGCCCACCAGTTGTTCTTGTCGCCGTAGAAGACGACCGTCGTGTCCTTGGTGATGCCGAGACGCCGCAGGAGAGCCTGGAATCCGTCCTTGCCCAGGTAGTCGCGCCGCACGGGATCGTTCAGATCGCGGGTCCAGTCCACCTCGACAGCGCCCGGGATGTGCCCAGAGGGATACAGCAGCGGGTCCTCGTTCGACTCGACGATGCGGATCTTGGGATCGTTCAGGTGATTGGCAACCCAGTCGGTCGAGACCAGCACTTCAGGATGGACGTAGCCGCGGTTTTCGATTTCGCTCACCTCAGTCTCCTTTCACTCTCAGGGGCGGTCTCCGCTCCATGTCATTTGTGACCAACTCTATCATGATCTCTTGGGGCGCCAAAGAGCCGGGCGCGTACAACGGCTCGCAGGAAAGGGGGAAAGACTCTTTCCCCCTCTTCGATGGCTCGCCAAAGACGGGGAAAGTCGCTTTCCCCCGCTTCGATGCCTCGAAGGTTCGTCTCAATGGCTCCATGAACCGTCCCAAGGACTCGTTGGGAGTGTCCAACGACTCCCGGGAACCGGGGAAAATGACTTTCCCCCTCTTCAATGGCTCGTTGGGCCTGCTCAATGACCCGCTGGATCGGGGGAAAGGGGCTTTCCCCCTGTTCAATGGCTCAAAAGGCGGAGACATCGGCTTGTTGAAGGGAGGGAAAGAGGCTTTCCCCCTCTTCAACGACCGGAAAAATAAGGGGAAAGAAGCTTTCCCCCTATGCAATGACTCATCGCATGAAGACGCAGAAGCGTTCGCTGTGCTCCATGAGATCCGGGGTGCAGGAAAAGAGGCTTTCCCCGGGTACAACGAGAGGAAGGGTGGATACGGCGAGCCGCCGGGTCAGCGCGGAGTGCCGCCGGATGAGTCCGGCTTCTCGTTGGGTGTGTCCGCTGCCTTGCGAGCCCGTTTCCGGCCGCGGAAAGGCTTGATCCCGAAGGCAACGAGCGCTTCGTTCCCGGCGCCGAGGTGTTGCCGGAGCCCGACGCGAATGACGTGCGCCACCTTGCGGCCCTCCTCCAGCGCGTCCTGGATCTTGCGGGTGGCTTCCTGTTTGCGCGCCTGGTGGACGTCCCGCTCCGTGACGAGACGGTCGACGTCCGCCTCGATCTCCACCAGCCTCGGGAGGAGGGGCTCCAGCATGGGGAGCTCCGCGACGATCTCGGGTGTGACCGACCTTGTCAGCTCGGTCCAGCGGCCGACCGTGTGGACACGCCGGGTTCTCGCCATGGCGGCTTTCTCCTAAGAAACTGGCGAGATGGTATCACTGGTTGGGGCAGAACCCCTGCGGGCCGGTTTACCGGGCTGGTATTTGTCCGAAAAAAGTGCTAATTTTCGGACAAGAATAGACCCCGAGCGATCTTTCAACGCCATGCCACGCTCCGCCTCCCCCCACAGCATCGATACGCGGATTGCCCAACGAGTGCAGCGGAGCCCGCGAGGCACGGTCTTCACGCCATCCATGTTCGCTGCACTGGGCAGCCGGGCGGCCATCGACAAGGCGCTGCAGAGGCAGGTGGCGCAGGGTGCGCTGCGCCGTCTCGCCCGGGGTCTCTACGACAAACCGCGCCAGGACGAGCTGCTGGGCACGTTGTGGCCCTCTGTCGACTCCGTGGTCAAGGCACTGATGGGCAAGGACAAGCTGCGGGTACAGCCCGCCGGAGTGTACGCGGCCAATTTATTGGGCTTGTCGGAGCAGGTGCCGGCCAAGATTGTATTCCTGACCGACGGTGCCAGCCGCTCGGTGCGTGCCGGGCCGATTCATATTACGTTGAAGCGAACCTCGCCGCGCAACATGGCGGCTGCCAATCGGCTGAGCGGGCTGGTGATTCAAGCCTTCAAGACCCTTGGGCAGAAGCACATCACGCCGCAAAGCCTGGCGCACCTGCGCAAGGTTCTGCCCGCCGCCGAGCGAGCCCGGCTCGTCACGGACCTCGATCTTGCCCCGGGATGGATGCGGCCGATGCTCCGCGAACTGGCTCAAGAGCAGCCGGTGCCGGTGCCGCAGGCCAAGGCTTGAATCCCGCGCTTCAGTTCCTGGCCTTGACGCCAGCACGCCGTGCGCTCGCGTTCGAGCAGGCAGCCACACAAAGGTCGGTGGCCGCCGTGATCATCGAGAAGGACTTCTGGGTGTGCTGGCTTCTCAGTATGATTTTCTCGCAGCCCGATTTGGGACCTCATCTGGTATTCAAGGGTGGCACGTCTCTATCCAAGGTGTTCGGCGTAATCGATCGATTCTCAGAAGATGTGGACCTGTCGGTATCGCCTGCGTTTGTGGGTTCAGATGCGCAGGCATTCGATGCGTTGGCCGGGAGGACTCAGCGAGATGCCGCGATGGCTGAAATGCAGCGGCGGTGCAGCCTCAAGACCGAGAATACGATTGCTCCGCTGCTCGAGAGGGCTATCCGGATCGCGCTGGGGCCTCCTGTTGGTGGTGGAAGTTGGCTGCGCTACGCGGTCATGCGCCCCATGTTCCTGCGTGAGCCGCCAAGTTTCATGCAGATGATTGAACAACTTGCTGTCGCGGAAAGGAAGATCAATTCCTCGTAAAGGCGCGCGCTGCGGTAAGTCTCTGTCACCGGCCAGCGCGCTCAAGGCACTCAGTAGGTTGAGCAACCTGCGAAAGGAGACGATCCGATGAAGAAGCATCCCCGCCGCCTCACCCTCCACCGCGAGACGCTGTTGCGCCTCGAAGATGCGCCGCTCCGGGCCTTGGCCGGAGGTGGCGTCGCGATCGTTCAGGAGACCGAGGAGCCTGCCTGCTACTCCCCGCTTTGCGGACCGACCTACTGGAAGACCTGTGAGACGCAGATCGGCTGAACGCCCCGTTTCACAGATTGATTGTAGTTTTCAGGATGGAGGTTCCGCCGTCTGGAGAGGCTCCAGACGGCGGTCTCCCTTGCCTTAACCCAAGGCGGTTTCGGTGAGCGCCGATGCTTTACCGTTCGTCTCCACGAGGCTCACGGTGCTGGCCTGGGGACCCTCGAAGCCCTGCTCCTCGGCGAAACGGACGCGCGAGCCGACCGCCAGCTTGTCAAAGCCCGGAGGATCGAGGACGGCGTTGCGGTGGAAGTAAACCTCGCGGCCGTCCGGCGCGGTGAGGAAGCCGAAGCCCTCCTTGGAGAAGAGGCGGACGATCTCTCCCTCCGGCGAGGCCCCGGCGGATTTCACGAAGTCGCGGCGGCGGTCCACGAAGGCCTCCACCTGGCGCTCGGCAGCGTCGAAGGCGTCGCGGATGGCAATGAAGACCTCTTCCGCCTGCTTGTCCGCCACCAGCTCCGTGCCAGGGACGGTCACGTCGACCCGTACCCGGTAGGGACCGCCGTCGTGATGATGGTTGCCCGTGGGCCGCTCGAGCGCGATACGGCAGCTCGTGATGCGGTTGAAATGGCGCTCCAGCTTGTCGGCACGCTTTCTCAGCTCAGCTTCGATTTGCGGTGAGAGCGTGACATCGCGGGTGGAAACCTCCAGAGGTATCTGCATGGCAGCTCCTTTAAGTCAGGAAGAGCCGAAGCCCCGAAGGGCATCTCTTCCGGGGACCTCCGCAAGGCCCGTGCCACGACGGCAAGGGACTGGGAGGACCCACCGTCAATATCCTATCGCGCCCCAGTTGAGGGCGGCCCACCCCATTAGGGAGGAGTCCGGAGGCGACGCTTCGGGTGACATGTTTTGTCCCTCCAGGTCACTCTATCCATGGAGCGCCTCGTGGCGTAGCATTCCCGAAGAACACTGGCCGCTCCCTTCCTCTCGACTGGACTAAGGTCCTACTCCATCTTACATCAGATCGGAAAATCCTCATGTTCGAAGCTTTGAAGTCTTCGCCTCGATTCCGGGTCCAAAGCCCGTTCCTGCAGAACCTGCGGCGCCGCTTTGGCAGGCTCGGCCTGTGGCTCCTCGTCCTCGTGGTGCCGCTGTTCTTCCTGCGAGCCTGCGTCGTCACCTACGTGCCGCCGGACAAGATCGGTGTGCGCCAGGTCTCCTACGGCTTCGGTAAGGGATTGCAGAAAGAGAAAGTCAAATCCGGCTGGCGGCGCGAGATCAGCAGTTACGAGCGCATCTACACCTTTCCCCGCGACATCCAGGCCGTGGAGTTCACCAACAACCCGGCGGAGACGGGGGCCGGCCACCTGCAACGCCCGGCGGTGAAGGTGCCGACGGTGGACGGCTACCCCGTGGACGTGGACGTGACCGTGCTCTATAGCGTCAAGGACCCCTACCTGCTGGCCTCCAAGTTCGGGCTGAGCAAGGCCTATGAGGAAGCAGTGGTGGTCCGCTTCACGGACCCGACGGTCAAGCAGTACCTGGGCGAGCTGCTGGCCGAGGAGTTCTACCACCCGAAACGCCTGGCTCAGGTCGCGGCCCTGAAGGACGCCCTGGCTAAGAGATTCACGCCCAACGGCCTCAAGCTGGAGGACATCCTCATCCGCCAATACGACTATCCGGACACCTTTCAGGCGCTCACCGAGCAGAAGAAGATCCAGGATCAGTCGGTGCTCACCAACCAGGCCCTTGCCAAACAGGCCGAGGTGCAAACGCGCCTCAACCGCGTCAAGGCTGAAGGCCAGAACCTGGTCAACGTCAGCACGGCGGAGTTCAATGCCCAGATCACCGAGATCAACGCCCAGAAGAACCTCTATCAGCGGCAGAAGACCGCCGAGGCGGATCTGCTGGTCAAGTCGGCGCAGGCCAACGGCACCGAACAGATCAACCGCGCCCTGGAGGGAGCCGGCTCGGCGAAGCTCCTGCGCCTGCGCCGCGGCCTCGCCCTGCTCGAAGGCATCAAGGGTCCGATCTACATCAGCGAAGATCCCACGGACTTGAGCAAGCTGGGGAACCCGAAATGAACGCCCGGAACAGGAAAGACACCATGAAACGGCTGACGATCCTAGCCCTTACTCTCGCCGCCCTCGCCCTGGCCGGGTGCACACCGCACACCACCCAGGCCACCGAGGTGGGAGTGAAATTCAACAAGCTCACCCGGAATTACGAGCCGTTGCCTCCGGGCGCCACCTATTTTTTCATGCCGTTGATCAACGACTGGCAGACTTTCGATATCTCGCTGCGCAGCCTGGTGATGACCGCGAGATCAGAGCAGGGAGACCGCCAGGGCAAAGACGACCTGCGTTTCAAGACACGGGACGGCAACGACATCGAGACGGACGTCACCGTCCGTTGGCGGATCGATCCCACCCAAGTCGCCGACGTCTGGCAGAATGTGGCGCCGGACAGCGACACCGTCCAGGAGCGTCTGGTGCGGCCACTGGCGCGCACCTACGTGCGCGATGTGCTCAACCGCCTCAACTCCGAGGACTTCTACAACCCCCGCCTGCGCTTCGCGGCGGCCAACGACGCCACTCGGACGTTGTCCGAGCGCCTGAGCCACTACCATGTCGTGGTGGAGCAGGTGTTGCTGGGCGATTTCGCCTTCAAGCCCGAGTACCAGAAGCTGATCAACGGCCGCAAGGAGGCGGAGAAGACGGCCGAGAAGCTGGAGGCGGAGATCCTCGCCACGCAGGAGAGGAACAAGACCAATCTGCAATCCAAGGTGGCCGAGCTCACCGAGTCGCTCACCCGTACCCAGGGCGAGCTCGAGCAGGCCAAGCGGGCCGCCGACGCCTACCTCGTCCAGCATCAGCAGGACGCCCAGGCGACGCTGGCGGAAATGACGGCCCAGGCGGAAGGCACCCGCAAGGAGCGGGCGGCGCTCAACAGCAGCGCGGGCGACGCCTACGTCAACCTCAAGCTCATCGAGGCGTTGCAGAAAAAGGAGCTGCGGCAGATCCCCAAGCTGCCCGGCGGCAATATCATCATCGATGGCAACAAGCTACTCCAGCAGCTCGGCGTGATCAACTACGCGCTCAACAAGGACGACGAGGAGGAGAAGAAGCCCTGAGCGGGGGCTTGACGCCATGCTCAACGTCGCTGGACCCGAGTTCGATTTCGGCCCCGTCCTTTATGCCGTGCTCCAGGAATGCGAGCATGTGCGCCGCGGCTTGGACGCCAGCGAGGCTCCCAAGCGGCTGAAGGAAGCGGCCCGCCGCAAGCTCGCCGAAGTCCGGGAGAGCTATGAGGAGTGCGGCGGCACTCCGCCCTACTGGAGCGATCTGGAGCGGGAGGTGCTGGAGACTTCGATTTCCCAGTACATCCCCGCTGCCGTAGAGCAGAACCGGTTGGAGGCGAGCAGCTACGATCTCTGGCGGCAGGGCGATCCGGTCGCCCGGGCTCTCTTCGGCCTCCTGGGCCTCGCCATCGGTGGGCTGATCATCAAGGCCCCCTGGATTCCCGTCTTCGAGGAGGCTTTCGCCTTCCTGCTGGCTCTGGCGGGGTTTCTATACCCGGAGATCAAGAGGACGTTCTTCGACTTGCGCCACTCTCATCTCCTCAACAAGCTGATCGCCCGGGCGGAGAAGTATCAGTACGACAACCGCCTCCACTACACCAGCGCGGCGAAGCTGGACGCGGAGCTGGGGCCGCCCCTGGCCTCACCGACTCGCGCGGCGAAAAGCCAGGGCGAGGGCAAAGTTCTCGAGCATCCAAGGGGGCAGAAGGAGAAGGGGCGGTAGACGCTCCGAAGCCCTCATCACCCCGGCCCTCTTCTCCCAGCCTCCCCCCCGCCTGACGGGAGAAGAGGGAGAGGTTAGCCAAAAACAGAAAAGTCATCGCGATCTTCGACGCGGACTTCGTGCCGCCGACGGACTTCCTCCGCCGCACGGTCGGCTACTTCGCGGACCCCAAGCTCGCGCTCGTCCAGGCGCGGTGGGGCCACCTCAATCAGAACTACTCACTGCTCACGCGCGTGCAGGCCGTGCTGCTCGACGGCCACTTCGTCCTCGAGCACGGCGCGCGCAACCGCTCGGGCTGCTTCTTCAACTTCAACGGCACGGCGGGCGTGTGGCGCCGCACCGCGATTAGCGACGCCGGCGGCTGGCAGCACGACACGCTGACGGAAGATCTCGACCTGAGCTACCGCGCGCAGCTGCGCGGCTGGCAGTTCCTGTTCCTGCCGGATCTCGTGGCGCCGGCCGAGCTGCCCGTCGAGATGAACGCCTTCAAGTCGCAGCAGCATCGCTGGGCCAAGGGCGCGGACTTGCGCTCGCGGTCCTCAGCGAGATCGGTCGCGTCCTTTTTTAGC
>DATIOS010000233.1:0-19127 GCA_035472915.1 Thermoanaerobaculia bacterium | reverse complement strand
TGTAAGCCCAGGACCTCCCCAGCCGTAGGGCCAGCCGGCGAAAAGCGAGTTGGGCATGGACTTCCACCGGTCCGACGAACGACTCGACGTCATCCACGACGATCAATCCGATATTGCGCAGGAAGGGCGCGAAGGTATCCGTCCGGTCGAGGATGGTCATTACCAGGTCGCTCAGACAGCAGATAACCACATCCGGGATGATCCCCTGGCTGAGATCGTTCATCAGATCGGCACCCGGATGGCGCACCCGCACGTTCCAACGCAACGGAGAAGGCTCAACGATGGCGCGGAAACGATCGGCGAGGCTGCGTGCCCCCGCTTCTCCCCGCACCACGATCAAGGTGCTGCGGGTGTGGACCAAGGCATGATTGGCCGCCGCGAGCAGAGCCAGGGTCGTCTTCCCCTGCCCCTCGTGAGCTAGCACTACCTGGTGGCGCACGCGCTGGCCGCTACGGTCCTCGAGGACGTCGAGAACGTCTTCGCTGAGCTTCAATTCCTTGAGGTTGACCGGCGGATCGATGTGGACGAACCCCTGGAGCGCCAGCCTGGTGAGCACGGTACGCTGCATGGGCGTGAGCTTGTGAGGGGGAGGGAGGAGCTCCGCCACCAGCGGCGAGAGGAAACCGGTAGTGCGGGAGTCGACCTCGGAGAAGAGTAGAGGCTCGGCAAACCGCTCCTGCCATGGCATGGGCGCAGCCACCTGCCGCTCGGCCGCGAGGTGTGCCAGGACCTCAGGCCAGCCGTTGGCCCGGGTCTCGGGCGCGGGCGCCGGAGCCTCGACAGCGGCCGGCAGCCGCTCCCGGCCGCGCAGCACGAGGTGAAGGACCCAGGAAATCCACAGCAGGGCGGCCACCGCCATCTCTCCCGGCGGGATGCGATAGGGATCGCCCCCCAGGGAGAACCAGGCCCAGAGCAGCAGCGGCACAGCCGCGGCCACGGGCCAGATCGCCCACTCCAGGTAGGAACGCGCCGGCGCAGCCAGGAATGGCGCGCCTCCCCCTCGACGCCACACGGCCAATACCTCGGGATTCTCCCGGTCCGCAATCAAGTTGCGCCCGAGCTGACGCAGAAGGACCAGCCGCACGGCGATCCCGGCGAGCGACCATGACCCGATCCAGAACGAGACTGACCCGAGGCCCGCCAGAAACGGCGAGCGCTCCAGGGGCAGATACCAGGCAAGATCGGGCCGTTTTCCCAGCAGCAGGAACTGCCAGGCCGAGAGACCTCGGGAGAGGCCAAATTGGGCGTGCAGAAAGGGATCTGCACATAACGCGACGATGTAGAGGGTCGCCGTGGCAAGACCGGCTATCAGATAGCTCGGACCGAGACTCGCCACCAGCAGGGGCTCGGGCTGAGGCGGCGTGCTCTCTGGATGCTGCTGCGGTTGCGCTGTCGTCGGCCGGCGGCGAAGACGGCGGGCGAGCCGCCAAGCTGTGCGTACCGCGCTGGCCAGCAGGCGCAACGGCCAGAGCGGCAGGGCGAGTGCCGAGGCCTGGAGTTCCAGCTTCAGCCAGGCCATGAGGCCGAGGCGACCGCCGGGGCGATCCAAGGCCGCGTTGACCTGGTGCTGCAGCAGGAAGGCCAGCCCTCCGGCAACCGCCAGGAGCGCCAGAGCGAGCAAGCCGGAGGTGATGCCTCCCAGGTCTCGCAGCACATCGAGCAGCCAGCCCAAGGCCGGCCTCAGAGCCGCGCGGGGGAGGGCCCAAATGAGCTTCAGCAGAGCGAAGAGATCTGTGCGTGTCATGGCGTGGTCTCCTCGTCGGCCCGCGGTGGCGCAGCGCGGCGCACGCCACCGCTCAAGCCCTTGGCGACGTCCTCGTAGCCAGTCAGCGGGTTGATCGGCGAGCCGAGGCTCTGCCGCTCATGCGAGAGGGGGAAGATGCGGTCATCCGGCAGGGTGACCCGGTTGTGGAAGGACTCGAACCGCCGGAGATTGCGCATGCTGTGGACGCGGATTCCCTGCACCAGGGAAAGCATATAGGCGGCGTTGGGCCGGATGGGGGTGGTGATCACCTGCATGGTCTCGGTGGTGGGCCTCTCTTCCCGCATCTCATTGCGGGCCTTCTGGAACACCGAGTCGAGCCCCGGATGGATCACCAGGGAGGCGTCAGCCAGGATCTGGACGTTGTCGGGATCGAGCCCTTCGTAGCCCTTGAACCCCGCCCCGAATCCCAGGTTCGAGTAGCAACGGGTAACGAAGCCGACCAGCCGCTGGCCTGCCTTGTCGGCGAAAAAGTGCTGCTCGGAGATGGGTTCGGAGACGATGGCCTCGAACTGGCTGCGGGAGTAGCGCAGGATGTCCTCCGAGTCTGCCAGGCAGGCCCTCTCCCGCCACTGGGCGAAGCCGCCTGCCTCCCTGATCAGGTCCCGCATCCGGTCCGGCAGGTCCTCCCGCCGGCCGACGCGGTTTCGGTAGTAGGCATCCAGATCCTCGGGATCGATGAGCCGATCGCCCGTACCGGAGTTGCGGCCGTCGAACAGTTTGCGCACGTCCTCTTGCCGGTCCGGGCCGTCCGCCAGCCGTGAGCGCACGCCCAAGGCCTCGGCCAGTCGGGAGAGGAGCTGGAGCTGGACGTCCACGCTGCGGGTGAGGCGGTAGGCGAGCTTGGAATCGGCCACCGCCCGCTCCAGCACGCGCAGGGCGAAGCCGCGCTTGGCCACGGCGTCCGTGAGCTCGAGCCGGCTTTCCAGGAACGAGCGGATGGAGGGCCGGGCCTCCTGGTCCGGCGGTAGGCCGCTGCCCCACAGCAGGCGCCGCACCGCGGCCGCCATGCCTTCGACCGCGTCGCGCACCGCCGTCAGCCGCCGCCGCATGTGCCAGCGGGCCAGCCACCAAGCGGGTGCGAAGAGCGCAGTTCCTCCGACCAGCCACCCTGCCGGTCCAAGCAGCAGCTCCAGTGGATTGGGGTAGTGGTGCAACTCGAGGAGATAGGCCACTGCATAAGCTAGAGGCGCGCCGAGCACCGGGCAGAGCAGACCCCAGAAGACCAGCCCCAGGCGCAAAGGATCCAGGTCTGGCTTGCGCTCCGCGGCTGCGAGCACCTTCAGCCGGGCCTTGTGCACCGGCGACAGGTCTGGAATCTGGTGGCGCAGCGATAGCGCCTCCTTCTGGCGCCGCACCATCTCTTCGCGCTGAAAGGTTTCGCGGGTAATGCCGCGCAACGAATGGAAGCCGGCCTGGGCCGCCTTGAGTCCTCCCATCCCTGCGTAATCCTCGATCAGGCGATCGCTGTGCTGGCGCACCCGCTCGAGCTCCTTCGAGAGCATGCGCGAGGTCTCCAGGCGCAGCTCATCGACCTTGTCGTCCACCTGCCCCTGGCGGCCGGTCAGCTCGCTCCACCGGTCCTGGATCTGGCGATAGAGGGAGATCTCGAACCGCTCGTCGAAGGCCGCGGCGATCTCCTGGGCCGATGTGGCCTCATCCGGCATCCGCCGCTCCGTGACCCGCTTCGCCATGGCCTCGGCAGCCTCGCGGGTGATGCGACTGAAAGCTTCCCGGGCCTGTGCCATCGGTCGGGAAACGGCAGGGGGAGCGAAAGGCTCGGGCTTGGGGGGCTCGATGCGAATCTCCGGGCCCTCCTTGACCTCGGCCAGACACTCCCGGGCCAGGCGGTTGGCCAGGTACTCGCGGGAGCGCAGGGCTGGGAAGTCGATCTCGTAGCACGAGAAGGATGAGAACAGGTCGCTTCCCCCCAGGCTGGCCGAGGTCTGGCGCAGCCATAAGTCGCCGGAGAGGTCGCTGCGGGTCTGGAACGCCAGGAAGTCGCGCGTCTGGCGTACGGCATCGACCAGGCTGAGGGAGGCCGTGTCGGTCACCCGACTGTTGACGAAGATCTGGGAGATGCACCGCCGTCCCGGCGGCAGCACGCACTCGACCCAGCGACGGATGCCATGGATGCCGTCGATGATGGCCGCTTCCTCGCAGCGGTTGAGGATCAAGTCCTCGCCAGGGAACGGATCGGCCGGATGGGGCATCCAGAGGATGGGCGTGACGCACAGGCAGCGGTCGAAGCCCTCCCGGTAGGTTTCGAAGATCGGAGTGAAGGCCCGCAGCAGCTCGGCGTGCACCTCCCGCAACACCGGGCGCAGGGTCTCGCGGGTGAAAGGCTCGCTCATGTCCCCGATCACGAAGACCGTCAGCCGGGGCGGCCGGCGCGTGGGCCGGGTGCGGTACAGGGTCAGCAGTGAGAAACCGAAAAGCTTGCGGACCTGCTCGTTGAGGGCCCGCCGCAGCCTGGCCAGCAGGGCGTCGGCATCCTCGTCGTCGAGGTCTGCATCGGGTTTCAGAGGCACGTCCTCCAGCAACGGGAAAGACCTGCGGCTGGTCTCTTCAGGAGCGCCCAGACCCAGCTTCGCGAGGCGCCGGGCGAGGATTGCGGAGGCCGAGCCCTCCTCCGCCTTCTCCTCCAGGACGAGGCTGCTGAGAAAACGGCTGGGGACCAGGGGAAGCTGTTCGGCATCCGAGATCTCGCGGGGAGGAGCCGGCTGGAGGGGCGCTTCCCCGGTCTCGTCTCCCCGTGGAGCGAGGGGCCGCACTACGAGCTCGCCCAGGATCTCCAGCGACTGCTGAAGAGCGTCGCTCAAATAATCCCGCTCCCGCCCCTGCACCAAGACGTTGGTGTCCAGCTCGGCCACCCGCTCCCATTGCAGGTCCACCCAGAGCCGGACAAGCCCGCGGTGGAGGTGCTCGGCCAGGAGACGCAGGCGCTGCGGCAGCTCCGCTTCCTGATTCTCGGGTCGCACCTCCCGGTCATCGTGATCGAACAGCCCCAAGCGGAAGGGTGAGACAGGGAGCAGATCGAAAACGACAGCCCCCGGATCGCCGGCTTCGCTGGCCCAGCCGGTGGTCTCCCAGTCCCGCCCGAGGAGCGTGCTGGGATCGAAGGGCGCCGGCAGGTCCGACGGTCGGGCACGCAGAGGCCCGGGAACGAAGAGGTCCAGGTGAGGTCGCCGCTCGTCGGCGCCGGATTTGAGCCACTGGCTCCAGGCCTGCAGCGGAGGAGGGACTGCCACGGCGACCAGATGGGGCTCCGCCGCCCGGGAGAGCTTGCGGCGGAGCTGCCCCTCCACGGCCCGATCGACGCGCAGGAGGTCTCCCACCGCCTCGATATCCGGCTGTCGGAGCCAACTCCACGGCGTGGGATCGCGCCCCTCCTGGAGGGCCTGGCAGCGGCCGATGCAGGCCAGCAGCGCCTGCGGGCTGTGCCCCTGCTTGACCCGGTTGAGCAGAGGGGTCACGAAGACGTCCAGCTCCTGGAGTCGTTGCACCAGGTAGCGCAGTCGCTCCGCCGCCACGATCGGGTCGGGGCTCAACCGGATCCACTCGAAGTAGCGCCGCCGCAACAACTGCCGCACCGATTTTCCGGACTCCTCACGCCAGATCTCCACCACCCCGGCGTCGCAGGGCGTTGCCACCTGATAGCTGCCGTCCCGGTAGCGCACAAGGCCCAGCGAGCGGAGGATGACCAGGTCGAGGGCCAACGAGGGGAGATCGCCCTCTCCCAGGTAGCGGGCGACGCTGACCACCGCCTTTTCATGCTCGCACCAGCGCCGCTCTGTCGCTTCGCTGCTCGGCCGCACGGCAATAAGACGAAGGTTCTGGAGCGACGCGTCGGCCCCGGCCAGGCGGAGACCCAGCCAGTCGTCGCCAAGGCGCTCCAGCACCGCGAGACCGAAGCGCCCGACGCCGATGACGATCGTCGGGGCTGGGAAGACCAGGCTCACGCGCGACTCCCTCCCGGCTGGGCGGCACGGAGCCGCTCGAGCCGCGCCGCCAGCTCGCTCTCCGCCAGCGAGCGGAAGAGCCCGTGGAACTCCTTCGGCACCTCGCGGGCGAGGTCGGGATTCTCCATGCTCTTCCAGGCCTCGCTGAAAGTGCTCAAGAGATCCAGGCTCTGCGCCAGGTTGAGCTGCGCCTGGCTCGGGGGCAGCCGGGCCGCGTTGAAGCTCGCGTCCTCGCCCAGCGTACGCTGCTCCACGCTCCGGTTGCGCAGCTTTTCCAGCAGCTTCTCCAGCGCTTCCTGGAGACGATGGAAGGCATCGGAGTAATCCTTGAGCTTCTCGTTCTGCTCGGGGGTCGGGCTGGTGCCGTACTGGGTACGAAGCTCGTCCCGGTTGCGCCGCCACTGGAAAGGCAGATCGACGATCCGTCCCAGGATCTCCGGCGCCAGCCCCTCCCGCACCGCTTTGAGCATCTTGCGGTACGGCAGGTACTTGACCTTCTCGGCCTCCAACGCTTGCGGGAGCTGCTCGATGGCGTCGGCGAGGCTCGCACCCAGGGGAGTGAGGCCCTCCTCTTCGAGGTCGCCGTCGTCTTCCGCCGGCTTCCAACCCGGACTCGCCAGCCAGTACCGCCCCTCGCGGCGGACGATGAACCCCGGACTGCCATCGCCGTTCGGCTGCGACGTGAGCAGGGCGGCGAAGTTGATGACGTGGTCGCGCAACAGGTCCTGGCGGTGCTTCTCTTGGGAGCTGTCGGGATCGAGGTCCGGCAGCGAATCCTCCCAGTTCTTGTCGATGTGCAACACCTTCGGCCGCCGGGCCAGGTTACGGAACTGGTGATACTGCTCCTTCATCTCCCGCATGCGCCCGAAGACGTAGAGAGGGACGTTGAGCACGGCCCGATAGAAGATGATCTCCTTGGGGTTGTGCCATCCCGCCGTGACCCAGGTCAGGCGGGAGTCGGCGGTACGGATCACCTCGGCCAACGAGCTGTTCTTGAAGTCGGCGTCGATGGCCGCAATGTAGACATGGTCCGGCCGCACACCGCCGTGCTGGTCCCGGGCGTCTTCATAGACGCAGAGCAGCGACGCCTTCTCCTTGACCAAGCGCTTGATCTTGTCCCGCAGGTAGTCCGCGTGCTTCTCGTCGCTGAGCTGGATCTGGAGCTCGGGCGGCTGATGGCGATAGCCCGAGATCAGGTTGCGGATGGCCTTGTGCCCCTGCCGCTCCACCTCCGCCAGATTGCTCATGTAGAGCGCCCGGTAGACGACCTCGAGCTCCAGGGCGTCGGAGAGCGTCAGGCCGTCCCGGCGCTCGCGATCCGCGTCATGGGGGTCGCCCCCGATCCGTATCTTGAGGATGCCCTCGATGTGCTGGCGCAGGTCGTCGAAGAGCTTCTCCAGCTTCAGGGTGGTGCCGCCACGGCGCATGCTCATGGCGGTCACGGTGTCGCTCAGCAGGAGCTGGATGGTGCGGTCGCCCAGACTGAGCTCGGGGAGATTGGCGATCTTGTCCTCGTAATAGAAGTCCCACATGCGGCGACCGTCCTCGATCTGCAGCGCCTCGCCGTCGAGGACGTACTGGTTGGTTGAGTTGTCTCCCTCCTCGCGCAGGTTCTCGATGCGCTTGGACTGTTCCTTCTCCAAGCCGTCGAAGCCCTCTTCCATCTTGCGGTGGGTGGCCGCGAACTTCGACAGGTTCTCCTTGAAGTCTCCCAGGCGCTCGTTGAAGACCTGGTTCACGGCCTCCATGGCACGGTCGATGGCCTGCTGTTCGAGCTGCTCCAGGAAAGCCTGCGCCGCCTGGGCGTTGAGCCTTTCGGACTCCTTGTGGCCGCCGAGATCGAACTCGGCGGTCCGTTCCGGCGACGTGGTCTTCCAGGAGACCCGCTCCAGAAGCGACAGCACGGCGTAGCGCTTCGCGGCCAGATCCACTTCTCCCGCCTCGTCGCTGAGGAAGGCCAGCTCGACCAGGGAATCCATGCCCGGGTAGCGCAGCGCCCCCTCCCGGTAGCCGTTGTTGAGCATCCGCATTCCGATGCCGCGGAACTCCTCCATCCAGCCGTCGGCACGGTGGACGAGCTCGCCCACCGTGGTGCTGCCCATCGAGGACGGGCGATTCTCCTGGACATTGGTCTCGATGGCCCGACGGGCGTGCAGCAGCAGCCCGGGGGGCTGATTCCCCTCGCCCTGGACGGCTGGCAGGACCATGGCGCCGATGGAGTAGCGCATCCCGAGGTTGACCAGTTGGGCCTGGGCTTCCTTGACCGCCTCCGGGCGATGCTCCCAGCCGCCGTCTTCGCGGGGCACCTCTCCCAACCGATGCCCATGGCGAAAGAGGGTGAGGAACCGCCTGGCCTCGCCTTCGACGTGCTCGCAGGCCGCGAGCAACCGCACCCGCTTCATGAACAGGCGGTCCACGAGTTGCTCCCGCACCGCCGGTTCCTTCTTCTGGAAGTCCGCGAGGTGGACGGGTTTCTCGTTCTTCTCGTTGCCCAGCGTGACCTCGTCGAACGGCTCGGGGTTGTTGCGCAGGAAGGCATAGACCGGATCGCCCGGGATCGCGCGCAGGAAGCTCGCCCGCATCAGCGACAGGGCCGCCACCTGAGAGCAGTAGTCCACCAGTCCGTTCACCGGCACCAGCAGCACGGCCGCGCCGTAGGAGCCGTAGAAGGCGGTGAAGCCCACGATCCCCTTGGCCTCGAAGTCGTGGGGTACTAGGAAGCGCTGGTGCTGGGTGTAGTTGTCGTAGTCCGAGGCCTGGTGACCGTAGAGCGGAGAGAAGAACTGGAGGTACAGGCCGTCGGCCGCGGCATCCACCGGCTCGGAAACGGTGAACGACTGCGGCTTGTCCACCACGTAGAGGAACTCGAAAGGCCGCTGCCGGACGATGCGCTTCGATACGTCCGACGGGTCGTAGTGGAATTCGATGCCATCCTCCGGGAAGAAGCGCGAGTCGGGAGCGCCCAGCTTCATCAGGTGCTCGATCTCCTTGAGCGCCGCATAGCCGTTGGCGAAGGTGCCGTCGCGGTTGATGCCCGTGAAATCCTCGAACACCGCGGGCAGCACGGCCACGCCGATCATCGCGGGCTTGCCCAACTCCCGTGCCAGGTCGCGCAGCAGGAAGGCGATGGGCAGATGGCTGCCCGAGCCCGTGCCCCCGGCCACTGAGAAGCAGACCACGATGCGGATCTCCGGGCTGTCCAGCCGCCGGTGTCCATGCTCGTGAGACTTGAGCTGCTCGAGCAGCTTGCGGAACTTCGGCACGAAATCCTTGTGCTTCATCTGATAGAAGACGCCGAGCCGCGACTCGATGCGGATCTGGCCGGCGCCGGCCGTGTCGCCGGCGCGGAAGCGGTAGTTCTGGGGTACCCACTGGGTGAAGTACGGGTCCGGCTCCAGGAACATCTTGCCGGAGGCGAGGTCCGAGTACTCCTCTTTCTCGAAGTCGCTGATCAGGAAGGTCCCATCGGCGATCTCGCGGTACGACTCCAGATCGTTGATGTTGGTGTCGACCAGCGCGAACTTGACGAGGCTCCTATAGCGTTCCTCGAAGTCGGGCCGGCGCCGGAGATGGTTCGCGATCCGGCTCACCATCTTGCAGCCGCAGCCGCCCAGCCCGACGAAAAGCGTGGGGCAGACGGCGCTCGGCTTCGTCAGCAGCTCATCCACGACATAACTGGCTTCTCTTGCCATTTCAATGACCTCCGGCAGATCCTCGGTTTCAAACGATTCCTTTCGCTACGCCGTCTAGCCCACCTGCCAGCCGGCGGCCGCGTCCTCTTGATAGCTCTCCCAGTCCTCCAGATGCTTGAGCAGCTTGGCGCGCCGCAGCTTGGCCACCTTCGGCTTGCCCGCCTCCTCGGGTGTCGCCGGGGCGTAGACGTCCTGCTGCGCGAGGCGCGCGATTCGTCCTCCCCCATCGGGCACGGCCAGGATGGTCACACCGCCCAGCGCCATGGCGAACAGCCGGCCGGCGAAGAGCTCGGGCTGCTGAGCCATGCGCTCCTGAAGACCTGGCTCGACGCGTAGAACGACCTGAGAGCGGGCCACGTCACGGTGGGGCTGGAGGTAGAGCTCCACCGTTTCGCGGTAGGTCCCTCCAGGCAATCCAAACCGGAAGGGGTTGGCCTGCAGCCAGGTGCGGGCCCTGGCGTTGAAGGGCAGCCCCCGGCGAACCAGGCGCAATACCTCCTGCGAGGAGTTTTTCTGTTCCACCGTGTCGCCATAGCCCGTCCAGACCAGGGGTTTGAGCTTGGCGGCCAAGGCCTCGGGCTTGAGGAACGAGCTGTTGCGGACCATGTTGACGGCATAGAGCAGCAGCAGCAGGAGCAGGAGCGCCGCCAATGCCGCCAGGAGCCGTGGCCCGTAGCAGGCCCAGAAACCGGCAGGAATCACCTCGACGCGGACCGGCACGAGGATGGGCGCCAGGGGCGGCGCACCCGGGGGCTGGAACTGCTCCGCAGCCGGCACCAGCCCCACCTGGGTGCGATACGTGCCGGCGGCGCAGCAGCGGTTCGGCGCGGCTCTCAGGCGCAGGGGCTCACCGCCTCCGGCAGGGCCGACGACGAAGTCCTGGACGAGGCGTGGAGCGCCCTTACCGTCCCGCAGGATTCCCTTGCGGCCGGGAGCGGCGAAGCCCAATCCCAGGTCGCTCGCATCCTTGGGCCAGGCCCCCTCCGGGTCACCGGGACCGGCAACCACCGCCCGCAAGGGCACGTCCCGGCGGAAGTTGCCCGCCACCGTGAGCGGCAGGTCCATCGCCTCCCCGGCCTTCACCCGGGCCGTCAGCTCCCGGGGCGCGCGGACGTCGTAGTCCACCGCGAAGTGCACCGGCAGCTCGACGACCGGGAGCTGGCGCTCGGCCGCGCCGGTCTCGAAAGCCAGCCGCAGCATCGTGTCGAAAGAGCGCCGGAACGGCTGCGGCCCACAGTAGGGCGCCACGCGCAGGGTGAGGTTGTAGCGCTGGTCCACCCGCACAGGCTGGCCTTTGCCCTCCGGCACGCTGCCCAACTCGGCGGAGATGCACGCCGGCAGGTCTCCACGGTCGCGCTGCGCAAGCGTGCCGGAGGCCGGCGGAAAAGCGCCGCCGAGCACCACTTGGCGCGACACGCTGTCGCCCGGGTTGAGGGTGCCGAAGTCGAAGCGGTCCGGCTGCGGCTTGATGACGATCGAGGAGACGGCCAGCAGCATCGGCCGGCCTTGCAGATGGACCGCGTCCCCCGACGAGAGATTGAGGGTGACCACGGGTTGGAACTCATAGTCTCCCCGCGGCAGATCGCTGCGCAGCAGGCCGAAGCGGGCGCGGTCGCCTGGCAACGGGTTGGCCGTCAGCTCGACGGGGGGAGCCCCCGGCTGGTCCGGTCGCCGCACCCGCACCGCGGTCTTGAGATCTCCGCCGGTGACGTCGCCGCCCACCACCTGGCCGTCACCGTTGACCAGCTCCGAGAGGATGCAGACCGTGGAGCCGGTATCGACGCCGAAGCGCGCGGGCGGTCCCGGCCGGTCGCACGTCCCCTGGGTGAAGCTCATGCGCACCGCAAGCCGGTACTCGGGCAGCGCCACCACCTTCCAGTCCTTGCCCGCCCCGGAGACGTCCACGGTCACCGGCTCGACGTCCGGCCGGTAGTCGAGTGCCGCGAAACGGAACACCCGCCCCTTCTCATAGCGGTGCACGCCGGTGCGAGGAGTGCCGGCCGTCCGCGGCGCATTGCCCTTCTGATCGTGAACCGAGATCGTGAGGGGGGGCCCGTCGCCCGGAGCCACGGCGAGCAGGCGCACCCGCTCGGCCCCGCGGTGAGCCGCCAGCCGCGCCTTACCGGGGCTCAGAAGGTACGATTCATAGCCCTGCGAGCGTGACAGCGCCGTGGCGAAGGGATGGAGGATCGCCGTGGGATCGCCGCGGCCCACCTCCATCGCTTCCCCGCCGCTGCGGGACGCCAGCGCGAAGATGCCCGACGAGGGCCGTTCGCCGGGAAAAAGCAACAGGTAGAACTGGAAGAGGCCGTCCTTGTACGACCGCAATCCCTGAAGGAGCTCTTCCACGGCCGGCTGTTCCTCGGCCGCGGGTGTGCAGGCCCCGTCCGTCAGGAAGATCACCACCTGGGACACCTCCGGGCGATAGGCGTCGTTGAGGAGGCGCTGCACTGCGTTCAGGGCCGTGCGACAGCGCGTATTTTGGGCGTCGTAATGGGCCAGGCTCTTGTCCAGGGCGAGCAGGTCGAGGATCTGGCGGCGGTTGCGCTGCAGCGGCTCGATGGCCGGCGGCGGTACGCCGTCGTGCGGCCCATCCAGCCGCACCACCGAGACCTCGTCCCGGTCGTCGAGCATGCTGACGAGCGACTGCACCGCGAAGATCGCCAGGCGGTCGGGATCGGTCGTCTTCATGCTCCCCGAGTCGTCGATGATGAACACGAACTGCGCCGCCCGGGCCGCGGCCGACGAGACCTGCGGCTGGGCCATGGCCGCGGCTGCGGCCGCAAGGGCCAGGACAAAGAACGAGGATGAGACTCGTCGGATCTTCACTGGAGGTCTCCCGCCGAGGTCGCGTTGAGGTCGAATCGGTGATAGTGGCCGAGCCATGATTCAAGTTGGTCGTCGCGGCGCAGGCTCTGTTCAATGCACCACTGGAGGTCCGCGTCCGCCTCGCGCTCGACGACGGCCATGAGGATGACCTTGCGCTGGTCCACCGTCTCGCCGGAGTGGGCGGGGTCGCAGGCCTGCCCCCGGGTCCGGTCGGGCCGGTACTGTCCGAGACTGAGCCGATGAACGCTCAGCACCGGCCGGGAGACGCCGTCGGGCCAGGGGCGCGCCCTCTCCATCCAGGCTGCCAGCGCCAGCGCCCGGCTCCGCGCCCGGTCGTCCTCCTGACTCTGCTCCGAGCCCTCGCACGAGGCCGTGCCGACGGCGATCAGCTCATGGGCCTTCCCCAGGATCTCTCGCAGACCCCGCGAGCTCTCGAGAAGGTGGACGAACTCCTCCGCCGGCAGCACCTGGCCGTTGAGCTGGACCTGGTCGTCGCGCTCGTAGGACCAGCTATAGGCAGCCGAAAAAATGACCACTCGGAAGTTGGAGGTATGACCGTTCGGCAAGTGGCACTGATGCCCGTAGACGTCGGCTTGGGTACCGTCCGTGAAAGTGATGGGTCCGACGGGCAACGTTTCCTTCACCAGCACCGGAGGGGTAGTAGCGGTAGGAGGCGGAGGCGCTGGAGAGGGCGGCGTGACGGGAGGAGCCAGATGACTGCCGACCTCGGACCGCCTCTCCTCCTGATTTTTTCCGACATGGACCGGGGAAGCCGCCAGCGGTCTGACGAGCCGGTCGTAGGTGAAGGTGCCGAGCCAGGCCAGGAAGACGCCGAAGAGCGTCTCCCGGAATCCCTTCAGGAGCCAGGTGGGCAGTAGCAGACCGCTCAAGACCGGCCTCCAGATCCCAGGATCGCCCAACCCGCCGGCCGGCGGTCATCCTTCTCCTCGGGCTCCGGCTCCACGAGCCGAACACCACCCAGCGTCGCGAGCTGTTCCGGTCGCAAGGGCCGCTCCGGGATGAGCGAACCGATTCGACCCTGGGCGTCGGGTGCACCGAAGAAAAGGATTCCTCCGCCCCGGATCGCAGTCGCAAAGAGTCGCTTTCTTGCCTCTTCTGGACGCGCCCGGAAGTACTCGAAGGCCTTGCGCTTCCGGAGCAACGTCAGGGAGAGGACGTCCGGCCGCCGGCCAAGGTCGATCTGGACCGTCTCCTCGTAGCGCTGCCATGGCAGCCCGAAAACCAAGGGGTTGGCGCCGAGCCACGCCAGGGCCCGTCGCCACGGAGTGAGCTGGCGGGTGATCCGGCCGCGAAGGTCATTTCCCCGGCCGGCTCCTTCGATCAATCCATTGGCGTTCCAGCGCAGCGGTTGCAGGTTGCCGGCCAGCAACTCGGGAGACAGGAAGCTGCTGCGAAAGAACATCCACCGCAGGTAGAGGCCCGCCAGGACCACGAGCAGAGCGAATCCTCCGGCGCGGGCCCTCGCGGCTGCGCAGGACGGACCCGCCTCGACGCTCAGGACGATGGGAATCTGCTCCGAAGCACTGGCCGGGCTGTCCGTGGGCTTGCGAAGGGCCACAACGCTGAGCGTGCCTTGATACTCGCCCGCTGGGCTGCAGAGGCGGGCCGCTGCGCGCAGCCGGAGCCGGCGTCCCGTGGAGTCGTGGGGGAGCCTCTGCTCGGTGGCTCCCGGAAAGCCGGCGTCCGCCAGAGAGAGGCTCAGCAGCCCCTTCCGCCAGGCCTCTCCCGCTGGAAGGGTCAGCCGCGCCACGAAGTCGAGGTCCGGCCGTGCGTCCTGGCCGAGATCGACGACGACGTCGCGCTCCTCGCCGGCCCGGAGGCCTACCTCGATCTCCCGAGGGAGCGTTGCTGCCCTCGCGCCGGCGAGACCTCCGCCCCAGGATACGAGGAAGAGGGCGAGCCCTCCACGCATCCAATGACGTGCCCTTCTCCGGTGCAGCACTTCGGTCACCATGGAATCCAGCCCCTCGGCGAGCCCGTCCATTCCCCGATGGCAGGCGACTCCGGAAAAGACCCCGTGAGCCAGAGAATGGGTGAGACCTGCGCGGCTTCAACAAAACGGCTTGAGCCGGGTCTTGAAGCAGACGGAGCGCACATCTCGGGAGGGATCGGAATGTTCTGCAAGATCTGCGGGAAATCGAACGACGAAGCGGCTCGTTTCTGCAGGAGCTGCGGTAGCACGCTTCGGCCAACGGTGGTGCCACCAGACGACGGAGGGCTGTCCGGCCCTGGCCTGCAGCCGGCAGTGCCAGAGACGACGCGTTTCGCGGTGGGCAGGAAGCCGATCGTGGCTCTGGTCTTCGCAATTGTTCCGGGCCTGGGCCAGTTCTACAACGGCGACTTCAAGAAAGGGATCCTGGTTATATTCCTCGCCATCTTGGCCTTGCTGCTCGCTCCCGAAACCTACTGCTCATCGCTTTTCCCATTCGCGGCCATCTGGTTGTGGGGATTCGTCAACGCCTATAACGTCGCGGCTGGCAAGACACCCCTCTGGACCTGAGGAAGAACCGATGGAAAGGCAACTGCTGATCGGCTTGCAGGCCCCGTCCTACGAGCATCCCTTCGATCGCAGCGCGTTGGCCAGCCTCAAGGGCACTCCCGGGCTCGAGTTGGTGATCCGGAAGTTCAACGAGTACGGCTTCGAACGCTTCCTCAGGATCCAATACACCGGCAGCCACTTGCGGATCACTCGCGACAACTTCCCCGAGATCCGCGACATGCTCCGCGAGGCCGCGACGATCCTCAACCTGCACCATCTCCCCGACCTCTACGTCATGGGCGGAGGGAGCATCAACGCCTTTACCGCGGGAGTCGAGCGGCCAATCCTCGTCCTGCACGCCGGCTGCATCGATCATCTCTCCGCCGACGAGTTGTTCTTCGTCATCGGTCACGAGCTCGGGCACATTAAGAGCGGCCACGTCCTCTACCACCAGATGGGAGCCGTGCTCCCGCTGGTAGGAGACTTCGTGAGCCGCCTGACCCTGGGAACCGGCGGCCTGGTCTCGACAGCCCTCGAAGCGGCGCTTCACAACTGGCAGCGGATGTCCGAGCTGACGGCCGATCGTGCGGGGCTTCTGGCCTGCCAGAACCGCGACGCCGCGATCAGCGCGATGGTCAAGATCGCAGGGCTCCCCCATAAGTTCTATGGCCGCTTCAACGCCGACGACTTCATCGCGCAGGCCCGGGAGTTCAAGGCGTTCGACGAGAACCTCATGGACAAGATTGCCAAGTTCATCAGCATCCTGGGGCACAGCCACCCGTGGACAGTCCTCCGCGCCGCCGAGTTCGACAACTGGATGAGCTCCGGCGAGTACAACCGCATCCTTGACGCCTGCGGCAGCCGGGTGGCCGATTCCGAGAATGCGCCCCGTTTCTGCAGCGAATGCGGTGCCCAACTGATGGGTGACGAAACCTTCTGCCCTCAATGCGGTAGCAAGGTCCCTCCTCAGGCCTTCACTACTTTCTGATCGAAATCAGAGATGTCGACTCACGGCTCTGCCGATCTGACGCTCCGGTTCGAAAGATCCGGCTGCGAGTACCGTGTGCAGGAGGTCGATGGAAGCGCCACCTCCTCTTTCGCCGCCGGGGAGGTCCTCCCGTTCCTGCCGGAGGGCGGTGCGAAGAGATCCTCAGGACGCCTGACGCCTCAGGACGTCAAGTCCTCCGGCAAGCAGCTCTTCGCAGCTCTTTTCCAGTATGAAATCCTCGCCCGCCTGACCTCGGCTCGCGAGGAAGCGCGCTCGGCGCAGAGGGCTCTCCGCCTCCAAATCGATCTCGAAGGAGCCCTGGAGCTGGACGACCTTCCCTGGGAGCTGCTCGCCGATCCGACGTCCGCCGATAATGTCTCCATTTTGCGCTGCATCCCTTCCCCGGCTCTCCCCCGGGGGCCTGCTCTCGCCAAGCCTCTGCGCGTCCTGGCGATACTCTCCAGCCCCGCCGACCTGCCTCCTTTCGATGTCGCCCAGAAATGGGAGGATCTGGAACTCGGCCTCCGGGACCTCACCGCGAGCGGCTCCTTTTGCTGCGAACGGCTGGAAGAGGCGAGCGAGGGCGGGCTCCGTAGCGCCCTTGCTCAGGGAAGCTTCCAGGTCCTTCACTTCGTGGGATACGGCCGCTCGAACGTGCGGGCGAAATACGGCAGCCTTTCCCTCGAAGGCCAGGACCACCGCTCACGGGCAATCGCTGCGGACTACTTAGCCGGCCTCCTGGGCCAGCACCCTGCGGCACGCCTGGCGGTGCTCGATGCAGTCGTGAGCACAGGCGAGCTCAATCCTTTTGCAGAGATGGCGCGGGTCCTCGTCCGCAACGGCCTTGCCGCTGTCGTCGCCATGCGACGCCGGCTGAGCAGCGCAGCGACGGCCACGTTCTGCCAAGAGCTCTACTCGTCGCTCACCTCCGGTCTTTCGATCGAGCAAAGCGTCACCAATACCCGGAGAGCGCTGGCCCAGCGCACCCTGGAGGTGGAATGGGATGCTCCGATGCTCTACATATCCCCGGGAAACGGCATTCTGTTCCAGGCCGAGAGCCCCCGCCAGAACCGGCGAACGACGCGCGATGTTACGAGTATCCACCGACCACCCGTTGTGCGGCAACCGGGAAACGAGCCACCGGCCGGCACGACCCCGACAAATGCTCAAACGCAGCTCGATCGCAAGCGGGTTCGCAGGACGAAGATCCTGCTCCTGGCAGCGAGCCCGGAGGATCTGACCGGCCTGCGCCTAGGCGAAGAGTTCCGAGAGATCGATGCCGGCCTGCGCCGGGCGAAGTACCGCCAGCGCTTTCAGCTGGAGCATCGCCTGGCTGTCCGGCCTCTGGACCTGCAGCAAGCCATGCTGGATTTCGAGCCACACATTGTCCACTTTTGCGGCCACGGCGCCGGTGCGGACGGTTTGATCCTGGAGGACAACAATGGCCTCGCCCGCCCGGTCCCAAGCTCGGCCCTGGCCAACCTGTTCCGACTCTTCTCAAACAAAGTGGAGTGCGTCGTACTCAACTCTTGCCACACCGAGGACCAAGCCAAAGCGATCTCCGAGCACATTCATTACGTGGTAGGCATGAAAAGGACGATCGAAGATCGCGCCGCGATCAACTTTGCTATCGGCTTTTACTGCGCGCTTGGCGCGGGCCATCCTATAGATTTCGCTTACGAGAGTGGGCGTAGTGCCATTGAGCTCGATGACCTCCCCGGCAATCTGACACCGGCTTTGCTCGTCAGGCCAGAGGGCATCGGAGGTTGAAGCGTTCGTGTTGATAGAGGATGAGGCTCGAGTGGCCGTATGGTGAGCCAGTCTAACCCTGTCTTATTCCCTGGCGAGCTCGCAACAGTCTCCGATCTGGTCTCGCCGCAGCTCGTCGAAGCCCTAAGGACTTGGCGCAGGGCTGAGGCCAAGCGCCGCCGCGTCCCCGCCTTCCGCATCCTCACCGACCGCGCCGTCCACGCCATCGCCCTCAACCTGCCGCGGAGCGAGTCCGACCTCCTCAACGTCCCTGGAATCGGCCCGACGATCGTGACGAAATATGGGCGGGAGATTTGGGGATCGTGGAGGCTGGGTGAGGCCCCCCTGGGAGCGCCAGCGTCCCGCCGGCAACTAACTCCGCTTCTTATTTTCCGCCACCGTCACAAGAAGAGGCGAACGGAACATGGCGTCTGGAGAAATGACCGGTTCCTCGATAGGGACGTGATCGCCGTAGCGCTCGCGAAGCTTGGCGCGAACTGAAGGGTCTTTTAGATTGAAGTCCTTGATGTGCTGCAACTCGCCGATGCGAACGCCCAGGGCTCGATCGTAGAGTTTCCACACCAGCTCGGAGCAGTACACCCGGTCGTCCGACCACTCGAACGTGAGATCGTACGGCCGGCCCTGAAATTGCACTGTGGCTGCCCGAAGTTTCTGGACCGCTTGGGCATCGAGCGCGCGAGCCGCATTCTTGAGGCGCTTGACGACGAAGTGCCCGCCGATCCCGCGGGCGATCCAGCGGTCGAGCGGAGTGTACTGGACCCTGGCGATGGCCTCGAATACGTAGGGTTTCCCGTGTTGAAAGAGGATGAGTCCCATATGGCTGAAAGGCGAGCCGGTGGCTCGCTGGACGGCTACGCTCTGTGAGGACCGTGAGGTCTGAAAGATGATATCGCCATCCTGGACAACCGGAAGACCATGAGCCACACCGCAGCTCAGGACCACCAGGAAAGCCAGAAGAAGCCGTCTCATTCCTGGCCACGTTCGACGCGCGTCCAACGGCCCTCGGGCGACTTCATCCAGAGATCGCCTTCCGAGTCGCACCATTCGCCGAAGGGTTGATCCGTCTTCGGCTCCGAGCCGAACCGAAGCACGTGTCGATCGGGATCCTCGATTTGCATCTCGTAAGCCCACGAGTAGTTGGTCGGCGGATGCCGGATCTTGGCGCCCTTGCTTTTATATTTCTCGAACAGGGTTTCGACGTCTTCGACGCCGATCCAGACCCAAGTACCAGGATTGCCCTGGTCTCCTTCGCAGATCATGATCGCGCAGCGATCCCGCGAGATCCCCGCCATGATATTGGGTTCGTGCCAATCCACCTTGAACCCGAGAACCTTCACATAGTAGTCAAGGCTGGTCGCAAGGTTTTCAGCTCGAAGAACCGGGGTGATGCCCTCAAACATGGTCGTGGCCTCCCTCAACGGCTTGGTCGGCCTGCCGGTCTGGCTCAAAGAGCTGAATGATTGGCTCCAGCTCCACAAGGATCTCGGAGGGAACTTCGTTGCGATCGAGCACTTGAAGAGCGACCGCCCGCGCGACCTCCTGGCTTGGATTGCGGCCCAGATAGACGACATAGAGATCCCGAGAAACGCCGTCGTGAAACCGATGAATGCGGCCGCTGAGCTCG